>CAMWJQ010000509.1 GCA_947174615.1 uncultured Lachnospiraceae bacterium | reverse complement strand
GACAGACAATGATATGTATCTGAAAAAAGAATGGAAACGGGCGCGCTATGACCATGCATATACAAGGGCGTATGAGACGGTGGTATGTCAGACTGGTGAAAGTGTGACGATCAGCTGCAGGGCATCTATGCTGGCAGATGCCCTGCAGCGTATGATGGATGTGCAGCTGACGTGGAGGATTGATAATAGCGGCGGAATCAGCGCAGATATTCTAGTGAAGCGCAATATGGAATTTCCTGTCCTGCCCCGGTTTGGCATCCGTTTGTTTTTAAAGAAAGAGTTCGATGACATATCCTATTATGGCATGGGACCTTCAGAGAGTTATTCAGATAAGCACAGGGCAGCAAGCCACGGGATGTACCGCGCAAAGGTGATGGATTTGCACGAGCCTTATATCCGCCCGCAGGAGAATGGGAGCCATATGGATTGTGACTATGTGCTGGTATCAGACGGCAGGTTTGTTTTTGGGGCAGTTTCGAATCATACCTTTTCTTTTAATGTCTCAGTCTATACACAGGAGGAGTTGGAGCAGAAGGCACATGACTATGAGCTGAAAGCATCTGGCAGCACAGTATTATGTCTGGATTATGCGCAGAACGGCATGGGTTCAAACAGCTGCGGACCAGAGTTATCAGCGCAGTATCAGTTTGACGATGAAGAGTTTTTGTTTGCAGTGAAACTTGTGTGCTATGAAAAAAGGCTTGATGATCAGCTATAAACTGAATCAGAACGGCGAAGCAGCAAACGGATGCACAATTATTGATACAAAATGTAAACATATAGAAAAGAAAGTCATATATTAAAGAAAAATCTGATGTATATTATGCGGCGCGTAAATTGCATCAGATTTTTGTATTCTGAATTTCCTTGATAAAACGAGGTGGATATGGTATTCTTTAGGGTAGAGTTTATAAGGAAAGAAATCAAAGGGGCGGGTGAGTGATATGGTTCAGTGCAGGGAGTTACTTAGAGGCTTTGAATATGAATGTATCAAAGGCAGTACAGACGTTGAGGTATCTGAGGTGGTAAACGACTCCAGAGAGATTACAAAGGACTGTCTTTTTATATGTATACAGGGCGCTAATTTTGATGGGCATACAGCGGCGGCAGAGGCAGTGTATAAGGGTGCTGCTGTGCTTGTGGTCAGTCAGCAGGTAGTGCTTCCGGCAGAGGCAGACATCACAGTGGTCAAGGTGAAGGACACCCGGTATGCCATGGCATTTATCTCGGCAAACTATTTTGGCAATCCAGCGGAAAGCATGAAAATCATCGGCGTGACAGGCACGAAGGGAAAGACGACAACAGCATATTTTGTAAAGTATATCTTGGAAAAAGCTGGATATAAGGTCGGTCTGGTAGGAACGATCGAGACGATTATCGGAGAGAAGGTGATTCCCTCATCACATACCACACCGGAATCTTATGATTTGCAACAATATTTTAAGGAAATGAAAGAGGCGGGCTGTCAGGTGGTCGTGATGGAGGCGTCCTCGCAGGGCTTTAAGATGCACCGGACACAGGGCTTTATCTTTGATTATGGTATTTTTACCAATATTGAGCCGGATCACATCGCGCCGGGAGAACATGCGGATTTTGAAGAATATTTGGCTTGCAAGGCAATGCTGTTTCGTCAGTGCAGGGTTGGAATTGTGAACTGCGACGATAAGCATTGGCGGGAGATTACGGCAGGTCATACCTGTACACTTGAAACATATGGGTTTGATGCGTGTGCGGATCTGCGGGGGAGTGCGCTGAAACTTGTAACCGGCGCAGGGTATCTGGGAATAGATTTTAAGGTGTCAGGGCTGTTGGATATGGAGATCGAGACAGATATTCCCGGTAAGTTCAGTGCCTACAATGCACTGACAGCAATTGCGATCTGCCGTCACTTTGGCGTGAAGGAACAGGATATCAAAAACGCGCTTTTGAGGGCAAAAGTAAAAGGCAGGATTGAGATGGTAAAGGTGTCCGATGATTTTACGCTGATGATTGACTATGCGCACAATGCAATGGCACTTGAAAGCCTTCTCACCACGCTGCGGGAATATCATCCAAACCGTCTGGTATGTCTGTTTGGATGCGGTGGAAACCGTTCAAAGCTCAGACGTTATGAGATGGGAGAAGTGAGCGGAAGGCTGGCGGACTTTACGATCATTACGTCGGATAATCCGCGATTTGAAGAACCACAGGAGATTATTGAGGACATCAAAATCGGTATTGGACGGACCGATGGCAGATATATAGAAATCTGTGACCGCAGGGAAGCGATTAAATATGCCATTACACATGGGGAGAAGGGAGATATCATCGTGCTTGCGGGAAAGGGACACGAGGATTATCAGGAGATCAAGGGCGTTAAGTACCCGATGGATGAGCGGGTAATCATTCAGGAGATACTAGAGGAGCTTGCTCTGGACAGGAGATAAGAGAATCAATGACAGGCAGATTTGCGAATATTATCGTGGACATATCCCATGAGAAGGTCGATCGTTTTTTTCAGTAC
>CAMWJQ010000508.1 GCA_947174615.1 uncultured Lachnospiraceae bacterium | reverse complement strand
CAACAAGATTGTGAACTATTTCACAATCAAAAAGCCCTGATTTTCTTAGCCATGCTGTAAGGAATAATATCGCTCTGATTGGTCTGTTGAAAAGCAGCTTCTTCCTGTATGGAATCAACAAAATCAGAAATGCTATAATTTCTAAATTTTGCGGCTACCGCATCCAGGATAATTATTTCATTTTTAGATAATTCCGATGTGTCCAATGCAGTATTCGGATAAAAATGATATTTTGTATACTCATACTCCTCTTCTGCCTGAACATTGACATTCTTGAGATGTGTCAAACTTTGATGCCCAATAGGAAATGCGCCCATCTGTTCATGCCGATATGCCAGTCCTGTCATGGAATTATTATATGTTTTATAAAATAAGGCGTCTGCATACCAAAGCATGTTCATCAACTGAACTTTATAAAGATCTGTAGCCTGTTCTGCATAGTAGGAAATCATACATTCAATTTTATTGATATCGAGAAGCCTATAACCATTGTAGTCAGATGGCATTGAAAATTTTGCATATTCACTTATGAGTGTCTGTCGTGACAGATATTCTTTTCCATAAGTATCTAATTTTTCAATCATCTTGGTTCGAATCTGCATTCTCTTTGGCTCCTGAAATTTGTCACCGTTTTTATCTAAAAATTTAATTGCCATGAGCGGATTCTCCTTGATAAGACGCAGCATCGTATCATAAGCTTCATCTTGGATTGCCTTGCTCTCATACCGGGCAATCGTTGCTTCTCCCCAGCCAAGCAGTTTTGCTAACTCTACCTGTGTCAATCCATAGTTTTCGCGGACAGCTATAATTTCATCTGATGTAAACAAATTGTGTGCTTTTCGATAAGTATTTCTTGCAGACATTTGATTTGCATCTTCTAAAACAACTGTTTTAAATTCATTACGTTCCTTACTGTTTGATTCGCTACTGCTATTCTTACATACATAAAAATGTTCTTCATAAAACACCTTTTCGCCTTTGATTGTAGTACTGGTCATTCTAGCACGTTCCTCTACCTGATGAAATATATTACATACTGGGCAATCTGTATGAATTGTCTTTATCAACGCACTTTTTGCCATTTTTAGCACCTCCTGATACATTATTCTATCAATTGATATTATAACAATCAATTGATAGTTTTGCAATACAAAACCTTGATTTTATGGGACTTATGCTTAAATTATTTGATTTTTTCTTTTTTATGTTCTGCACTTTTGTATCTGAGTGAGGTTCAAAAGCAGTCTTATTTTTCTTTTTCGTATTTTTTCTTAAATCTTCGCAAAAGTGCTTGCTTGTGACGCAGCGTAATGAGATATACTATACGAGGAGGTGTGACATGGATAAACATAAAGCGATACCACAAAGTTATATGACCATTGGTGAAATTGCACGGAAAATGGATGTTACTGTACGGGCATTACAACATTACGACAGAGAGGGCTTGCTTTCCCCATCTGCCATGAGTGAAGGAGGGCGTAGGTTATATACAGATAAAGACATCGTAAAGCTTCACCAGATTTTGTCTCTCAAACATTTAGGCTTCTCTTTGGACGACATAAAGAATCGGCTTATTCCGCTTGATACACCAGCTGAAATTGCTGATGTCCTCATGGAGCAGGCAGCCGTTGTCAGACAAAAAATAGAAAGCCTGTCTGAAGCGTTGAGGGAATTGGAAGTGCTGCGGGAGGAAGTCCTTCAAATGCAGTCAGTTGATTTCAAAAAATATGCTGATATTATTGTGAATTTGCAGATGAAAAATGATTTCTATTGGCTGATTAAACATTTTGATGATCAGACGCTTGATCATATCCGCAGCCATTTTGATAAAGATAGCGGAATAGCGTTTATGAACGCTTTCATGCAGCTTCAAGACGAAGCAATAAGACTTCAAAATGCAGATGTTCCTGCGGATAGTGATGAGGGACAGAATTTTGCAAAAGCCTATTGGAATATGATTATGGATTTTACTGGCGGAGATATGAGTATGCTTCCCCGGCTTATTGAATTAGGGCAGTTCCAAAATACAGACCATAAATGGAAAGAAGTTCAAGATATTGCTAACGGATATGTTGAACAAGCATTAGGCGTCTATTTTTCCCGTTTAGGCGTTGACCCATTTCAAAGGGAAAACAAGGAGGAAACAGAATGAATGAGGCTATAAAAATCAGCAACTTAACAAAAAGTTATGGAACGCACATCGTACTGAAAGGCTTAGATTTTTGCGTACAGCAAGGAGAAATTTTTGCGCTGCTCGGCATAAATGGCGCAGGTAAAACCACATCTCTTGAATGTATTGAGGGTTTACGAAAATATGACAGTGGAAACATTACCATAAATGGAATCATGGGCATTCAATTACAGTCGGCTTCTTTGCCGAAATACATTAAAGCATTGGAAGCTGTAAAGCTGTTTGCTAAATGGAATAAAACATCTTTTGACAGGGCGACGCTTAACGCTCTCGGTATTTATGAACTTGCAAAAAAGCCGTATTATCAATTATCAACCGG
>CAMWJQ010000507.1 GCA_947174615.1 uncultured Lachnospiraceae bacterium | reverse complement strand
CGTCCTATACAAAATTTTTTGTGGACAAGCTGCCCGTCCGTCTCAGGAACAATTACATTAAGAAATTTCAGACCTCTATTGATTTCTGGCACAATGTGGGCGGCGGTCTGGAAGAAAAGACCATCGAGGAATTGGTTGCGCACGGCTATCAAATCCGCCGCAATGGGGTGTCCAATTACACCCTTATGAAAAACGCACGCATTGTCTTTATCGGCAAGATTCCGGATCATACCGACGATATCAAATCCTCAAAGGATATCCCCAGCTGGAAGCGCATGTGCTACTGTATCCTGAAAAATGACCATATCTGTCGCTTTATGGGTTTTGGGCTCACAAAACAGCAGAAAGAAAACATAAATACCTTAAAACAAAAATATCAGAATGTAGGTGATTCAAAATGACATACCAAAGTCCTGTCTACCAGGTAATTTCAGTTCCAGTCGAGAAAATAAAGCCTAATACATACAACCCAAATTCCGTGGCGCCGCCAGAGCTCAAACTGCTCTATGACAGCATCAAAGAGGATGGCTATACAATGCCAATCGTCTGTTACCATGATGATCCCGGCGACACATACATCATCGTGGACGGCTTCCACCGCTATCGCATCATGTTAGACTACCCTGATATCTATGAGCGCGAGCAGGGGATGCTGCCCGTCTCTGTCATCGACAAACCGCTGGATCACCGCATGGCAAGCACCATCCGTCACAACCGTGCAAGAGGCTCGCACAGTGTAGATCTGATGAGTAATATTATCAAGGAACTGCATGAGCTGGGACGCTCTGACGCATGGATTTCCAAACACTTGGGTATGGAGCGGGACGAAATCCTGCGGCTCAAACAGATCACGGGTCTGGCTGCCCTGTTCCGCGATATTCCGTTTGGCAATGCATGGGTTCCCATCGATGAAAAAGATAACGCGGCGGCTGCACCATTTCCAGATGATGATATCTGAATAAACTGAATTATTTAAAAACATAATAAAAATGCCCATCATTGATATATGAGCATTTTTATTATGTACTAGAATGTAAATTTATTGATATCCTGAATCCAGATGCTGACTTTTCCTTCCAAATCCAATGCTTGTTGAACCGAGAAGCAAGATTTTTGTAACGCAGGATTTTAAAAAAAGAGGCGTATTTTTTCTATTATATATGCTGCATAACAAATGCCTTGATGGCAGCATAGCTCTCTCTGCTAAGGATGTGTTCGATCTTGCAGGCATCCTCTATCGCAATATCCTGCGGAACGCCCAGCCGCATCAGCCACTCCGATACAAACTCATGCCGCTCATAGATCAGCTCTGCGATTTTTTTCCCGGAGTCTGTCAGATAGATAAAGCCCGCGTCTGTTACCGTGATATAGTTCTTTTCCCGAAGATTTTTCATTGCTATACTGACACTCGACTTCTTAAATCCAAGCTCATTCGCAATATCCACAGAGCGCACCACAGGAAGCTTCCTGCTAAGGACCAGTATTGTCTCCAAATAATTTTCAGCAGATTCGTTTTCTATCATTTTAATGTCTCCTATCTTAAAGTCTCCTATCAAAATTCTTCTGTCACACATGCCGTTTCCTATATTTATGATACCATAGTTCGGTGGAAATTTCAATTACATTGCGAGTATCCTGTCAGCTCCATTGATTCATAAGCCAAAAAGTTATAAACTGGTGTTCTCTATTGCAGCCAGGCGTAACAACGCCTCCACCTCCTCCCTCGTCGGCATCACGCGCAGCGCCCCTTTTCTGGTCGTGACAATAGATGCCGCCGCATTCGCAAACGTCAGCATCTGTCGGAGTATTTCCTCGTCCAGATTTGCCAGCCCATACTGTAATATATGATACAGACAGCAGGCGCAAAAGGTATCTCCCGCCCCTGTCGTCTCAATTGTGTTTTCTTGTAAAAAGGGTTGAACCTCGACACACATATTTTTATAATATGCCCTGCTGCCATCCTTTCCCATAGAAAGAAGGATCAATGGAATGTGATACCGTTCATTTAATTTGCGAATGCCGGCATCATACTCATCCTCCCCAGTAAACCACTGTATCTCATTGTCGGAGATCTTAAGGACATCACATTGAGAAAGTCCATAAGCTGTCTGTTCCCTGGCATCCTCAAGCGATTTCCACAGCGGCGGGCGCAGATTGGGGTCGAACGATATCACAGCGCCGCTTTCCTTTGCAGTCTCAACAGCCTTTTTCGTCGCTTTCCGTACTTCTGAATCCGTCATGGAAAGCGTTCCGAAATGAAACAGTTTTGTATTTTTCAGGATCGTTATATTCAGCTCCGTCTCCCGCAGCATCATGTCCGCGCCGGGCTTCCTGTAAAATGAAAAATCCCTGTCGCCATCAGGCTTGGTATGTACAAGCGCAAGCGTTGTGTGGACCTCCTCATCCATAAGCACATTGTCTGCGTTAATGCCTGCCTCTGTGACTGCACGAATTAACTGTTCCCCAAAGAAATCCTTCCCAACCTTTCCGATAAAAGCCGTTTTGCACCCC
>CAMWJQ010000506.1 GCA_947174615.1 uncultured Lachnospiraceae bacterium | reverse complement strand
TTTGCTGCCCACATGCTGGATGCCTCTGGCACTTTTGTGTTGAACACTCCTTGCACGCTCATCAATGCGCCTGAGATCAGCGCAATCAAAAATCCAATCATAATTGTTAACCTCCGTTTTCCTCTTGACGGCAAGTATAACGACTCGTTCCTTTTTCACAATCAAGAACTGATGTTTTAAGCTTGCCAGTTTACAATTATCATTGGATTATTTAAAAAATTTATTCCTGCTATTTCGGAACTGTTCAAAAAAGTTCAGATATCTGTGCCCATCCCTACGCTATTCCGAAGATCTCTGCGTCTCAGGTGTGACATCCAGCTCCCCAGTACCTTCCTCATACTCTACAGCAGGCAAAAGTTCTACATGCGGGTCCTCGATTGGTTCCTCCATCACAGGCTCTCCTGCAAGCTGTGTCTTAATCTGCTCTGAGAGCTGCCGAAGCTGCGTGTTCGCATCCTCGCCACCCCAGACTTTGCCAAAGCAGATTTCAAGTTCTACCCAGAAATTCCCAGTCTCAAGCATCTTTGGCATGGGGACAGACTCCTGATAATTGCCCATAAAAACTGCTGCGTGCTCATTGCCGCCTACACTCGATACCACAGAAGACAGTTTCCCTGTCATACTGTACAAATCTGCGCCTGCGTCTCTGACCAGATATTCCATCAGACGCCCTGCAGACTCCTTGTGCGCTGAATACCCGTTAATGACCAGCGCATTCGTCACAGACATTCCCTTTGTCGTGAGTTCCTGATTGATATCAGGAAGTTTGGCAACACCGTACTCATAGCCAAATTCTCCGTTTTTTGCCGCCTCATCAAGTTTTCTGATACAGTCGCTCGTCGCGATGGTATAGATTGTCTTTCCCTCCTGAAACTCCTGTAATATTGTATCATAATTTGTTTCTTTGGTATCAATGGAAAAGAATTGATTGAGTTCCTGATAAACTTTTAAACTAGAGACAGACTCCGTATTATAGATATCAATCAACGTCTTGTCATCCCCTGCATCGCCGCCCACCGAAATGTAGTTTCCTATGAAAAAATAATTGTAAAAAATATCCGATACATCCCAGCGGAAGAAATACTCCACATTCTCCGGTGTCGAATACTGGTCCGCAAAAGTCAGTATATCCACTATCGACGCAGGAATGAGCTGTTCTGCAGTCACCGTCAGTCCTGCCGCCTCACTTGGATTCTCTCCGCTGTTCTCCGCCTCATCACTCCCTGCACTGTTTGCCTCGTCTGCAATCTGCTGCAGATAGGTCTTATTATAGAGCAGTGCACTTGTCTCAAAGTACAGCGGACATGCCACATATTTTCCATCATACAAAACTGCATTGCGCGCCGCTTCATGAAACAACTGCTCATCATAGATGGGCGCACTGTCGGGAAGTTGTGTAGCAAGCCCTGCCAAATACGCCTTTTCCAGAGAATCATTGCTTAATATATAGAGATCCGGTGTATCTGTCTCCTCATCCAGACTCGCCGCATTGACTGCTTCCAGATACTCCAGTCCCGATACGAGCTTCACATCCACCCTGATATCGGTATTGTTATAAAATTCAAGCGTCTTACTATTTAAATAATCCGTCAGCGCATCATCCGTGTACCATAAATGTATCGTTTCCTTTCGACTCGCAAGCTCCGGCAGTAATTCACCCGTTCCGCGTGTTGATGTATGATACCAAAATACAGCAAGCAGAACAAGCACTACTGCCACAAGCACTGCCGCTACGCCAAACATCCTCTTTTTTATCCTATCATGCCTCATGAAATTTCCTCATATCATATTCCTTATTCTATCAAAGCTCCCAGCTGATATCCAATATGTTTCTGCTGTTCTGTATCAGTTCACAGTCCTATTCTTTACAGATCTAATCACAACGCTGCTGTTCTGTAAGATTCACATCCGATATTCTTTACACTTCTAATCACAATGCTGCTCTGCAAAACACGCATCCACAATCTCTATCATATTGTCTACATCCGCCTTAGAAACAATCAGCGGCGGAATAAACCGAATAATATTTGTACCTGCGTTAATCAGCAAAAGTCCCTTTTCAATTGCCCTGTTAATGATTTCATTTACTGGAAAGTCACATTCCAATCCCTGCATCAGACCAATGCCTCTGTGTGCTCTGATATGGTCATACTTTGCTGTCAACGCATCTAATTTTTCATATAAATAAGCGCCGGTTTCGTTTACGTTGGCTAAAATATTCTGCTCCTCAAAGAGATCAATCACCTTTGAAATCGCCGCGCACGCAAGCGGATTGCCGCCGTAAGTCGTCCCGTGGTCGCCGCTTGTAAGCGACTGCTGTGCCACCTTTTCCGTCATCATAAACGCTCCAACCGGGACGCCGCAGCCAATCGCCTTGGCGCTTGTCATGATATCCGGCTTTATCTCATAGCGCTGCCATGCATACATCGTGCCTGTCCGCCCCATGCCGCACTGAATCTCGTCCAGAATCAGCAGAATATCCCTCTCATCGCAAAGTTCCCGCACCTGTCTCATAAAC
>CAMWJQ010000505.1 GCA_947174615.1 uncultured Lachnospiraceae bacterium | reverse complement strand
AATCGCATTCCCAAGATAAAACAGCGCAATAACGTTGGCGCCGATATAGCCGAAAGTCGAAATATGTTTTGCCAGCTTAGCCAGTTTCACCTTGAGCGGAGAATCCGGTTCGTCCTCCTGCATTTCCTCTGCCATCTTGCCCATCATGGTCTTTAAACCGACTTTTCTGACATCAAGGATACCTTCCCCGTCAAAGATTACTGCACCGCGAAACAGGGAATACTTGTCTACAAACGTATCGCCCGTAATATCATCTGCAAGCTGCACACTGGGATCTGCCGCTGTCTTTTTGCACTCCTCCGCCTCTCCGTTCAATGCAGAGTTATCTACTTTGAGCGCTCCATCGATCAGGATACCATCCGCTGGCACTTTGTCACCAGACTGCAGCAAAACCTTATCTCCGACAACGACATCATCCACCTCAATGACTGTGACAACACCATTTCTATATACTTTACACTTATCCTTCTCCGTGCTGTCTTTCAGCTCACGGTATTTTGTATCACTTGCCACGCCAGTCTTTGCCGAGACAAATGCCACAACAAGCACTGCCACGATGGTTCCTAGCGGCTCGTAAATCTCTGCATAGCCAAAGAAAAACATGACAATCATCAGTGCCGCGATTGCCAGAAGGATCTTGATCATCGGGTCCCCGAAGGTCTCCTTAAACTCCTCCCAGAAGGTGGTAGGCTCCGAATCCGGAATCTGATTGGAACCATACTGCCCGCGCGACTGCTCGACCTCTTTGTCACTTAGTCCATTAAATTTCATTTTTCATTTTCTCCTCATTCCTTGTTGACTTCATTTAAATAAATCGATTGGCAAGCTCGCCAAGCCCCGGATCGGTCGTTCCCTGTCCCATGGCATTGAATTTCCACTCGCCGTTATGCCTGTAGATCTCGCCAAAGATCATGGCAGTCATATTCGAGTAATCCTCTGACAGATCATACTTGCACAACTCTGTATTGTTTCTGGCATCTACAATGCGGATAAACGCATTCTTGATCATGCCAAAATGCTGCTTTCTCTGCACTGCCTGATAGATATTTACGACAACGACAATCTTGTCATATACCTGCGGAACAGCTGCCAAGTCGATAATAATCTGCTCATCATCCCCTTCTCCGGCTCCCGTCAGGTTATCCCCCATGTGCTGCACGGTTCCTGTCGGATGCTTGAGATTGCCAAAATAGATAATATCCTCGTTTGCACAGAGCTTTCCGCTTCTGAGCATCAACGCAGATGCATCACAGTCAATGGGCTGCGGCTTCGGTGCAAAGAAACCTCTCTTGCCCTGCGGCGCCTCATCCCAGCCAAGTCCTACGATCACCTTGGAAAGACCTGCATTATCTTTGGATAAACTTACCTTCTGTCCCTTTTGCAAACTTACTGACATTGTACTCTCCCTTCTATCCCCGTCTGATTCTCTAAATCTGACTACTCTACCTCTACACCAAAATTTGCGCACAGCGCTGCAAGCCCGCCCTGGAATCCGTTTCCAATCGCATTGAACTTCCACTCGCCGCCATTCTTGTACAGCTCGCCGAACACCGCCGCTGTCTCTATTGAGAAATCCTCGCCCAAATCATAGCGAAGCATTTCCTCTCCTGTCTCCTCATTGTAGATTCTGATAAATGCATTGCTGACCTGACCGAAATTCTGCCGTCTCTGTTCCGCCTCATAAATTGTCACCGTGAACGCAATCTTTGTGATGCTGTCAGGTACTTTTGACAAGTCTACCTTAATCTGCTCATCATCGCCCTCTCCGACACCTGTGAGATTGTCTCCCTGATGAACGACACTGCCTGAAGAATGGGTAAGATTTCTATAGAATACAAAATCATCGGAATCCGCAACCTTTCCTGAATCCCCCAGCAAAAATGCTGCGGCATCTAAGTCAAAATCGCCGCCTGTATCAAATGCATTGACATCCCATCCAAGTCCTACAACGACCTTCTTCAACCCCGGATTATCCTTTGTGAGACTGACCTTCTGACCTTTTTGTAAACTTACTGGCATCTTTGTGCCCTCCTTTTATTTATTCCTATTTTAAGCGACCTCTATACCATAGTGACCACAGAGCGCCGCAAGCCCGCCTTGAAATCCACTTCCTATCGCATTGAATTTCCACTCGCCGTTATGTCTGTACAGCTCCCCGACTACAACTGCCGTCTCAATCGAGAAGTCCTCGCCGAGATCATAACGAATCAGCTCCGTGTTCGTCGTCTCATCGACAATACGGATAAACGCATTGGAAACCTGTCCAAAATTCTGTCTCCTCGTGTCTGCATCATAAATCGTAACAGTAAATGCCACCTTCTCAATATTGGCAGGAATCTTGTCGAGATCAACCTCAATCTGCTCATCATCGCCCTCTCCCTCGCCTGTCAGGTTATCGCCCATATGCTTTAGCGCCTCGCTCGGATGTGTCAGATTATGATAATAGATAAACTCCTGCTCTGTCGGGCACTTTCCGTTAGCCCCTACCATGAATGAGTCAGCATCCAAGTCAAAGTCTGCACCTGAATCAAACGCATTGACGTCCCAT
>CAMWJQ010000504.1 GCA_947174615.1 uncultured Lachnospiraceae bacterium | reverse complement strand
TTGGGAGTCCTTTTTTAAAAAGCCTGACAATTCTGACAAATGACACATTGCTGATCTTCACACCCGCTGTTGAGCCTGCTGCACCAAGATTAAACTCCATCCGCGCATTCGCATCATCATAATCCGTCATGGTAAACGCATAGGAGAATGTCTGCTGTTCTGTTGTCAGACTGACAACTGTATCCTCGAGATAACGCTTATAATCCCTGTCCGGCGCTGTGACACTGACTTTTATTGTTCTGTTCTCATCCGCACTGGCATCAAAACGAACTGTGTACACTGCATTCTTCTTCACAGGAATATCGGGCTGCACAAACTGTACGCTGTAATCCACAGTTCCTTCATTGGCAATGTCAATGAACACCTCATTCTCCCGAATCTGCGCTTCTGCCTGACCCTCCAGCGCCAGCAAAAACATCCAGTCCTTATCATCTGTCAGACTTTCCTCAACTGTAAAGCTGCCGTTATTCAGATAATTTCCTTCTGCGTCTGGCTCCCTCAGCTCTACAGCCTTCACAGGGTTTGCGCGAAGAAGTGTTCCATCTGTGCCTGCGATATAGAATCCCTCGGAATAATTGCTGTCATAATTGTAATAAGAATCCAGAAAATCCTGCAATTGTCTGTCATCAAACCCCATCTGCTCCACTGCCTGTTTTGCAAGACTGGCAGACACAAGGTTCTGGTTCAGCCATGCCTCCATCTCGGCAGCCTGACTCTCCACCGATGTCTGTAAGAGATTCTGCGCATTTGACTGTATCACCGTCTTTGATACATAGTAGGACAACCCTGTGAGCACTGTCATAATAAGAATTATCACGGGCAGGATAATTCCGAGCAGTTTTACTTTGATGGATACATATTTGGTTTTTTCTGTCATAATTTGTTCCCCACGCTTTCCCACTTGACTACTGATACTGCGTCACGTTTCTGCTGTCCACTTTCTCAAAAGGTATCAAGATGTATTTTCCATCTGCCGATGCCCCATCCAGATCTGCAACGGACCTGCCAGAAGCCAGTCTTTCCGCCGCCTCTACCGCAGAGGTAATCTGTGCCGAAGTTGGCTGATAGACGGTGAAATCCATCCTTCCCTCCGCAATCGCCTGACAGCCGCCCACAGAGGCATCCACCCCCAGAAACAATACATCGTCTGTACTGCGTCCCGCCTGCTCAAATGCAGCCAGACCGCCGAGCGCCATATCATCATTGTTAGCCGCCACACAGTCAACAGGCTGCCCCGTCTTGAGAAACATCGCCGTCAGCTCCTGCGCCTTATCCTTATTCCAGTTGGCATAATCTTCAAAGACATAATGAATCCTCTTTCCACTGGCTTTCAGGGTCTGTTTGAGTCCCTTTGTCCTGCCAGCCGCTCCCGATGCATCTTTTGGTCCTCTGAGCACCACCACGTTAATTTCTTCCTTCTGCTCAAATTTTTCCAGTATATATTCCGCCTGATACTGCCCTGCCATGTATTCATCTGACGCTACGTAGATATATCGGTCCTTCTCCAACGCTCGGTCCTCCGGGGCATTGTTGATAAATACAATCGGTGTGTCCCCGGCTGCCGCCTTGATTTCCGTCACTGTGTCCGGTGAGACTGGACCGCACAAAAATACATCACATCCATTCAAAACGGCGCTCTTGATCTGGGCATCTTGTGTCTCCACAGAATTTTGTGCATACCCTACATCAAACGAAGCCCCCTGTGCTGCCGCCTGTTCCTGCAGCTGACCAGCCCACCCCTCATAATAATCACCGTCCTCAATCGCAGAATAATAGATTCTTGTACTGCCTCCTGTATCTTGCGATTGACAACCGTTCCCAACCAAGGCAGCCACTGCCGCAGCCAAAATCAAACAATGATATTTTTGTCTCATACCACACACCCCCTATTGTTTGAAGATACCCCAACAGCCAAAGCCGTTGGGGTACGTATCAACCCTTGACACCGCCAAGCGTCACACCTGCGATAATATACTTCGAAAGAATCAGATATACAAGGATAATCGGAACGATTGCCACCATAATCATCATGTATATCTTTCCCATATCACGATTCATGTAATCAGCTCCTCGAAGAAGTGCGATCAGGATTGGCACAGTCATTTTCTCCTTGGACTGAATCACCAGCGCTGGAACGAAATAATTGTTCCACGAACCTACAAATGTAAAGATTGCCTGCACTGCCATCGCTGGCTTCATGATCGGAAGGACAATCTGATTAAAGGTGCGAAACTCTCTGGAACCGTCGATTCTCGCAGCCTCGACCAGCGAGAGCGGAAGGGACGACTGCAAATAACTGTACATGAAATAAAATACAGAGGGCGATGCAATGGACGGAATAATCAGCGGAAGCAAAGAATCATTCATGCCCATACCTGTGATCAGACGAAGGAATCCCATTGCCGTAACCTGTGTCGGCATCACTAAGATTGCCATAATAAACGTAAACGCAACTTTCTTTAATTTGAAGTCATAGGCATAGAGCCCGTATGCAGTCAGCGCCGAAAAATAAGTGCAGATTGCAGCAGAACTTCCCGAGACAATCAGACTGTTTATGAT
>CAMWJQ010000503.1 GCA_947174615.1 uncultured Lachnospiraceae bacterium | reverse complement strand
CGTCAGTTGGGTATAAGAGACAGGTTTATGGATTCTGGGTCTTTTGTCAGAAATCGAAGTCTGATCTATCGCTACTGGAATCAAATCAAGGCGTTTTGCAGACGCATTTTGGATAAATGGAAGGCGGCATTCACGATTGAAGGGCTGGACACAGATATCGTAAAGCCGCTGAAGCGGTTTATGATATTCCAGTTTGTCGTTGGCTCGCTGGCGAGCTGTTTCTGGTTCTTCGGTATTTTGGGTCTGATGCTGTATTTGGCGCTGCTCTATCTGTGGCTGAAACGGCTGCTTAGCAAAATGCAGACGCAGTATAATCGCCTGCTGGAAGCGACGAACGCCATCGCACAGGGGCGGTTTGACAATCCGCTCACGGAGAATTTCGGGATTTTTGAGCGCTACAAAAATGAACTGTCCCAGATACAGGACGGCTTTGGCAAGGCAGTCGAGGAGGAGGTTCGCAGCCAGCGCATGAAGACAGAACTGATCACCAATGTATCGCACGATTTAAAGACGCCTCTCACAGCGATTATCACGTATGTGGACTTATTAAAAGAAGAAAATGTCACGCCTGAGCAGCGCAAATCGTATCTGGACACACTCGAGCGCAAATCGCTGCGCTTAAAGGTTTTAATAGAAGATTTATTCGAAATCAGCAAGGCAAGCAGCGGCAATGTGCGGTTTTATCCTGTCGCGGTGGACATCTGCAATCTCATGCGTCAGGTGTACTTAGAGCATGAACAGCAGATGATTGAGAGTGGACTGGACGTGCGCTTTGACTTTCCGGAGGAGAAGCTGATTTTGCAGCTTGACAGTCAAAAGACCTATCGGATTTTTGAAAATCTGTATGTCAATGTGACCAAATATGCACTGCCAAACACCCGCGTCTACGTGCTGGCGAGAGTGATCATCATCAAGGAGGGGATGCGCACCATCCATATTGAGATGAAGAATATCTCGGCACAGGAGCTGACGGTCACGCCAACAGACTTGACAGAGCGTTTTGTGCGCGGCGATGCGTCGCGCAATACGGAGGGAAGCGGGCTTGGGCTTGCGATTGCCAAGAGTTTCTCGGAACTGCAAGGCGGCAGGTTTTATGTCGAAATTGACGGGGATTTATTCAAGGCAGTATTGGAGTGGGATACATAATTATCGGGAAAGTGTTCATTCTATATATAAGAAAAAAGCTTAGCGGTATCTGATATAGATATTTGCTAAGCTCTTTTTATGCACACGGGCACCCGGAGGAAATATGTCAGCATGCGCTGACGGGCGCCCGGCGAGTAGCTCGATTGCATAACCCTATGGAACACAGGTCTGCCGCCAAGGCGGCGCATGGGGCATGGCGGTGTATGATAGAAGGAGTGGATGAAGATGGACAAAGATAACACAAAGCAGCAATCAGCGTTTAAACCATATGTACCGGCGCAGCAGTCGCCTCCCGAACTGACTGTGACATCCATAGTAATAGGCATTTTGCTTGCGGTGGTGTTCGGCGCTGCCAATGCTTATCTGGGGCTGCGGGTGGGCATGACGGTATCTGCCTCTATTCCGGCAGCAGTCGTCTCAATGGGGGTGCTGCGGATCGTGCTGCGCAGAAAATCGGTTTTGGAGAGCAATATGGTACAAACCATCGGGTCGGCGGGAGAGTCGCTTGCCGCAGGCGCGATTTTCACAATGCCTGTGTTTTTTCTGTGGGCGAAGGAGGGTACAGGCGACCAGCCGGGGATGCTTTCCATCTCACTCACTGCGCTGCTGGGCGGGCTGCTGGGCGTCCTGTTCATGGTGCCGCTGCGAAAAGCGCTCATTGTCAAGGAACACGGCGTACTGCCTTATCCTGAGGGGACGGCGTGTGCAGAAGTGCTGCTTGCCGGGGAGAAGGGCGGCGCCTCTGCGCGCGCTGTCTTTGCCGGGATGGGCATTGCAGCGCTGATTAAGTTTGTGGTGGACGGTTTGAAAGTCGTGCCAAGCATAATCACAATGCGCGTTCATGCGCTCAAGACAGAGTTTTCGACAGAGATTTATCCGGCGCTTGTGGGTGTGGGGTATATTTGTGGTGCGAAGATTTCTTCCTACCTCTTTGCGGGCGGGATTTTAGGCTGGTTTGTGCTGATTCCACTGATTGCGGCATTTGGTGAAGAGACGGCGCTCTATCCCGGCACAGCGCCGATCGCGCAGATGATTTCGGAGGGCGGGGCAAATGCCGTCTGGGGCAGCTATATCCGCTATATTGGCGCCGGTGCGGTCGCCGCAGGCGGGATTCTCAGTCTGGTGAAATCCCTTCCGCTGATTATATCAACGTTTGGGGATGCGGTGAAGGGGTTAAAGGGCAGCCGTGCGGAGGGCGCGGGTGAGACAGAGCGGACTGCCCTCGACATGAATATGAAAATCGTGTTAGGCGCCATTGTTTTGATTATTCTGGCGATTGCGCTGTTTCCAGATATTCCGGTTTCTTTTCTGGGAGCATTTTTAGTCGCTGTATTTGGCTTTTTCTTTTCGGCGGTGTCCTCAAGAATGGTAGGGCTTGTGGGCGGCAGCAACAATCCTGTGTCCGGGATGGCGATTGCGACGCTCTTGTTTGCGACAATGGTG
>CAMWJQ010000502.1 GCA_947174615.1 uncultured Lachnospiraceae bacterium | reverse complement strand
ATTTCAAATCCCGGGGAGAAGGAAGTACATTCCCTTGACGGTGTGGATCTCACCATATGCGAGCGGGAGTTTGTGGCGATTATAGGGCATTCTGGGTCAGGCAAGTCAACACTTATGAACATGCTCGGCTGTCTGGATGTGCCAACCACAGGAACTTACAAACTACATGGCGTGGATGTGTCGGATATGGACGATGATGAGCTGTCAGATGTCCGAAACAGAGAGATTGGATTTATCTTTCAGGGATTTAATTTAATTCAAAATCTGACTGCTGTGGAGAATGTCACACTGCCGCTAATCTACCGCGGCGTAGGCAGGAGAGAACGCGAGGAACTTGCGTTAAGAGCGCTTGAAAAGGTGGGGCTCTCACACCGATTAGACCATAAACCGGCGCAGATGTCAGGCGGTCAGCAGCAGAGAGTTGCGATAGCGAGGGCAATCGCACAGGCGCCGCCCATCATACTCGCCGATGAGCCGACAGGCAACCTTGATTCTAATTCGACAACAGAGATTATGCAGATTTTGAGAGAACTGCACCGTGAAGGCAGAACAGTGATTTTGATTACCCACGACAATGAGATTGCAGAGCAGGCAGACCGGGTGATCAAGATACGGGACGGAAAAATTGTCTCCGATACGAGACAGAACGAGAGTGTAAAACAAAAAGGCATGGAGGACGAAAAAAATGAGTAAGGGAGAGAAAAAAACACAGACAGCGGAGGGAGGCAAAAAAACAGTCAGGCGCAAAAAGAAAAAGTTGAAAATTATTATTCCAGTAGTAATTATTGTGGTATTGGTCATCGTTGTCAAAACGTTTTCAGGCGGCGGAAGTACAGCAATTCCCGTCTATACAGATCAAGTATCCACAGGCGATATAGATTCAGAGCTCAGTGTCAGCGGGAAGGTGGTTGCGGAGGAATCTGTTACGTTCTTTGCCCCTGCGAATGCAAAAATTGAGGGCATTGAGGTAAGTAAGGGTGATGTCGTCAAGACAGGAGATGTGCTGCTATGTTTTGACAAGGACGCAGTTGCCTATGCGAGGCAGCAGAGCGAGCTGGCAGAAAAGATCAGCTCCGCAGACTACAATTCCAATGTGCAGTACAACAATGAACAAAAGACAAAACTTGCACAGGCAGAGGCAGAGATTGCGGAATGCCAACTCGCAGTGGATAATTATGAGCAGTACATAGATGATTTGACCAATGGCATCACAGATCTGACTGCATTAAAGAAATCGGATTTGTATGCAAAAAAATACAGTATTGAGAAAGAGATAAATAACTATGATCTTGCGATGCAGTTTCCAGATGAGGACACAGATATCGAGATGTTGTCCCGCAAGAAAGTAGAGAAACAAAATGAGTTGAATAAGTTAAATGACGAGCTGAGCCTGCTTGCGGACTACAAGACAGATTATGGCTGGGAAGACCTTCTCACACAGGCAAAAAAAGATTTGGCAGACTATCAGGAACGTCTCTCTGAGGCAAAAAGTGACAAGGCTAGCGCCGAGGCTGCTGTTGTCAATGGCAGTAAACTTGCAGGATATGAGCTGAACAAGACCAAATCAGAGCTGGAAAGCGCCGATGCCGGCAAAAAGTACGAAGCTGCCCTGAATGGTGTTGTGGCAGGATTTAACGGCGTCATTTCTGAATTGAGTGTCGTGGAGGGTGCGACCGTACAGGAAGGGGCACAGCTCATGGTGCTTGAGAGTATCGACAATGTCTGCGTTGAGTTTCAGGCATCGAAGTATGCGTTGGAAACGTTAAAGATTGGACAGCCGGCGGAGATTACCATATCTGGAAATAGTTACACTGGTTCAGTATCCAAGATCAATCATATTGCAGAAGTAAACACGTCTGGTACAGCGACGGTTGCGGCAAGGATACATATTGATAACCCCGATGAAAACATTTTCCTGGGGCTGGATGCAAAGCTTAAAATTTTGACCGCGAGCGAGAAAGGCGTTGCGCAGGTTCCGGTGGAGGCGGTCAATGTCGATAGTCAGGGTGAGTTTTGTTATCTGATTGAGAATGGCGTTCTTGTCAAAAAGTATGTCACAACCGGGATTTCCTCTGAAGCCTATATACAGATTTTAGATGGTCTTTCAGTCAATCAGGAGATTGTGACAACCGCAGTATACGGCATGGGACTTGACGAAGGCATGGCAGTGACAGGGATGCCGATGTCGGCTATGAATGGTGCAGGTACGGGCGGCGCCAATATGGAAGGTACTGATTTAGAAGGTATGAATTTAGAAGGTACTGATATGCAAGGTACTGATATGCAAGATACAGAGAACGAGGCAGCAGACAGCACGCAGACGGCAGCTGAAGATATGGCTGCATCACAGGAGCAGACGGAGGATGTGACAGACAATGGCTAGAGTATTGGAATATGTAAAAATAGCCCTGATGAATATCCGTGGGAACAAAGCGCGTTCTTTTCTGACAATGCTTGGTATTATCATTGGTATTTCGTCTGTCATTTTGATTGTGTCGGCATGAAATGGCTTTAAGGGCGGCATCAGTTGGCAGCGCGATTCACTGGTTGGCGGATTTATTCAGATTTACGCGGATGTTCCGGCAGATGAGGCGG
>CAMWJQ010000501.1 GCA_947174615.1 uncultured Lachnospiraceae bacterium | reverse complement strand
CATTGCTATACTCGCAAAATCAAAAGGTGTTGACAAAATAATTATGTTTTTCTTCGCAAAGTGCGATATAAGCTCCTTATGCATCGGCAGCGTCAGTTCAAGTTTTTTCAGCATATCATACTGTGTTTCTGTCAAATCTGTTGTTTCAAACTGGTATTTAGCCTTCTTGGCAGTTTTGCATACAAGATTTTCTGCCTGAAAGGTCTGAAATTTGACTGCATCTGCGCCAGACTTGACTGCTACATCTATTAATTGTTTTGCTGTCTTTATGTCACCGTTATGATTTACTCCCGCCTCTGCTATTATAAATACCCTGTCCATTCCAGCAATCCTCAATTTCTCTTTGTTTTTCTGTTAGTCCATATCGAAGCATATTATCCTGAATGTTCCTGTTTACTACTGTTCCCGCTCCAACTACTACATTCCTGCCAATCTCTATATTTTGTATTACTGCCGCATTTGCTCCGATTAGCGTTTCTGCTCCTATCTGGACATTTCCACATAACACGCTTTTTACTGCAAGATGTGAAAAACTGCCTATCCTGCAGTCATGCTCCACAACTGCACCAGTATTAATAATACACATACTTCCAATCTCAGCACTTGCGTTGATAACTACCTGTTTTCCTATAAAGTTACCGTCTCCAAGCTTTGCAGAGCCAGATACATCTGCTGTTTTATCAATAATATTAGGTATGTTATAACCAATATCTTTCAACCTCTGATACAGACGGTTTCTTACCATTCCATGTCCCATAAATCCTATTGTTACAAAAGCATTCTTTATTCCGCTATCAAAATACTTCTGCAATGCATCATCCGTATCCAGTACACGGTAATCTTTATACCGCTTCCCTTGCATCCTTTGCGTATCCAAAAAACCTATAATATTATATTCTTCACCCCGTTCAATGCTGTCCACCACACTGTGCGCATGTCCACCAAGTCCGAGTAATATCATGTATTCCATCTCTGTCAGCACCTCAGTCTTGTTTTCATTTTTTCCAGCTCATCAATCTGTCCCATATCAAGCCATGCATCCTCGCCAATTGGATAAACTCCAATTCGTTTTTCTGTTTTCATATAGTTTTCAATTACTGTCGGAAAATCTGCCGGCTCATTGTATACCAAATCTTCTACTACCTCTGGTTCCACAAAATAGCAACCTGTATTGGTAAAAAATGACATATTCGGCTTTTCCTGCATGGACTGAATCATTCCGTCTTCCCCAATGTTTACCACTCCATAAGGTATGGTAAAGTTTTTTAACGAACATACCATTGTAATCAGATTCTGAGATTTTATATGCTGTTGGTATGCTTTTGTCAGGTCATCATCTATTAAAATATCACAGTTTGTCAGTATAAAAGTGTTTTTAATTTTTCCTTTCAGCAGGCTGATGCCGCCGCCTGTTCCCAGCGGTTTTTCCTCTGTAATAAAGTCAAGCTGGTACTTTTTGTCAATTTCATCAAAATACGCTTTAATCATATTTCGTTTGTAATTGACTATCATATAGAACTGCCTGCATCCATATAAATAAAACTGATGGATAATATGTTCTGCAATTGGATAGTCCCCAACAGGGATTAACGGTTTTGGCAATATCTTTGTATAAGGGGATAGCCGCGTCCCCAATCCTCCTGCCATAATCACAACGGTGATTTCTCTGTCAAATAATTTGTATTTTTTTTCTGAATCGTTTGCAAAAATAATTTTTTTAATTTTCCTTTCCTTGTCTATAACTGGAACAGCATCAATTTGATAGTTCTTTATGGTTCGGAATGCCAAATCAATTTGATGTTCTTCTATCGAAATCGGCTGATAATTCGCGGCACATTTTACAGGCATTTGCAAATCACCTTTTTTCAATATCCACCTGCGTATATCTCCATCTGTAAGGGATGCCTTTAACCTTCCATTATGAACCACAAACAGTATCTTTTTCCCACTCCTGTCAAGCTGTTTCATTGCGTCCAATATTGACTTATTTTCCTCAATGTAATATTCTTCCATAACTGCCCTTCAAATAATAGTCTACCCATGAGCACAGCTTCTGGGAAGCATAGGGATAACACAGACTGTTATTCTATTCACCTACCATTGTTTTTGGCATGCTTCTACTTATCGCTGTTGCCTATTGATTATATACATCTATTTTATATTTATCTAAATTCTGTTTTAGAAAATCGATGGTATTTTTCAGTCCTTCCTCCAGCGAATACTGTGGTTTCCAGTCTGTCATCCGCATAATTTTCTCATTACATCCAAGCAGCCTGTTCACTTCGCTTTTCTCTGGTCTTAACCGTTCCCCATCGCAGACTATTTCTGCTTTTGGATTAATTTGCCGGATTAATTCCTCTGCAAGCTGCCCAATAGAAATCTCTTTCTGTGTTGAAATATTGATCTCTTCACCGATCGTTTTGTCTGATTTATAAATAGATATAAACCCATTCACGGTATCTTTCACATAATTAAAATCCCTTGTCGGCGTTAGTGCCCCAAGTTTTATCTTTGTTTTTCCTGCAAGCAGCTGAGTTATAATCGTTGGAATCACAGCCCTTGCCGATTGGCGCGGTCCATATGTATTAAAAGGTCTTACA
>CAMWJQ010000500.1 GCA_947174615.1 uncultured Lachnospiraceae bacterium | reverse complement strand
GCATCATGCTGTCAAACGCACTGCCCTCCCCCTTCTCAAGGCTGTCAACATACTCATGTGCATGGGTATCATCCTCGTGCAGCTGCATCACATTGATTGCCAGATTGGAACAGTGGTCTGCAATCCGCTCGTAATTGTTTGTGATATCCGAGAGGACAAATCCCATCTCGGCAGTACATTTTCCTTTTCTGAGCCGCTTTACATGACGTTTTTTCATCTCTTTTTGCAGAATATCTATCGCCTCCTCAAAGGGTTCGATCGATTTGGCTGTCTCCTCGTCCTGCGTTTCAAGAACGCGGATGGAAACATCTAAAATATCCCGAACCGCCTGTGAGAAAATCTTCAGCTCCTCGGTTGCTTTTTCCGAAAAGTTCTGTTCTTTTTTCTTCATCGTTTTGGCACAATCCACTAAGTTGACAGCATGGTCCGATATCCGCTCCAAGTCACCAACACTGTGCAGCAGCATATTCAGCTTGCGTGAGTCCGGCTCGCTCAGATTGCGGCTCGAAAGCTTCACCAGATACCCACTGATTTCGTCCTCATAGCGATCCACAAAACACTCCATCTGTTCGATGTCCTTCACACGCTTTTTATCAAAATCAAACAAGTTGTCCGTCGCCCCATTCAGCGAATCCTTGGTCAGTTCTGCCATCTTTAAGACATAAGAGTACGCCTGTTCTAAGGCAAAGGAGGGCGTACTCAGAAAACGCTCATCCATCTTGGCAAACAGCTCTCTCTCCATCGCCTGCCGCGCTTCCTCGTCATCGGGCTTTATCAATATCAAGGACAGCTTTTCAAGCAAATTTGCAAAAGGCAGCAGCACGAATGTCGCCAGTACGTTAAATCCCGTGTGTACCAGCGCGATTCCTGCACTGTCAGCCGCCTCCTCCATAAAGGCGAAGTCCAAAAATGCATTCAAGGTATAAAAAGCAATCATAAAGATTGCCGTTCCAAGAATATTAAACAGAAGATGAACGATCGAAGCCCGTCGGGCATTCTTACTTGCACCAACACCCGACATCATCGCCGTGACACAGGTGCCGATATTCTGACCGAGAATAATCGGCACTGCTGCCGTGTAATTGATACTGCCTGTCACACACAGCGCCTGCAAAATACCGACAGACGCCGAGGAGGACTGTATCACTGCTGTGACCAGCGCCCCCACAATCAGCCCGAGAATCGGGTTGGTAAACATTGTAAACAGCCCCGTAAACTGGGGAACCTGACTCAGCGGCTTCACCGCAGACGACATGGTATCCATTCCAGTCATCAAGATCGCAAATCCAATTAGAATCGTACCAAGGTCGCGTTTTCTCCCATTTTTCATAAACATAATAAAAATGACCCCGATAGCGGCAAGCACCGGTGAAAATGAAGTCGGTTTGACCAACTGCAGGAAAAAACTGTCGCTCTCTATTCCCGTAAGGCTCAAAAGCCATGAGGTGATTGTCGTTCCGACATTGGCGCCCATGATAATCCCAATTGCCTGAGAGAGTTTCATAATCCCCGAATTTACAAAGCCTACTACCATCACCGTCGTCGCAGATGAAGATTGAATCACCGCCGTCACGCCCGCTCCCAACAGCACTGCCTTGAGCCTGTTATTGGTCAAATTTTCCAGCACCCGTTCTAACCGTCCTCCCGACAGCTTTTCCAGCCCTTCACTGAGCAGATGCATTCCATATAGAAACAGCGCCAGACCGCCCACCATTGTCAACAAATCAAAAAAATCCATCTTGTCCTCCCTAAAGACTCCTATTGTCTCCCCTTCCTACTACTTAATATCATAACTTTTCCTATTTATATACATTTCATTCGGCATTTGCATGGTATGTATTCTAATAATGCCTTCGTCCGAATGTATGTTGTGTTTTCCCAAATAAGAAAGGGATTAAAACATATGTTTTATCTGTGAACCAAATATATCTTCAGACAGCCTTATTATAATGGATAGAATGCATTTTGATAAGATACAAATGCCAAAAATAATGAAAACTGTGAAATACACAAAATTTAAGTAAATCTAAACGCCAACTATGGTGCACCATGCTGTTAAAATAATAATTTGACAATGACATTACTTAGTGGTAAGATAACTATCAAAGAGGGGACTGCCGATAGATGGTCAGCCCAGTTCATTTAGCAAAAAATAACCGCTAAGTTTCTGAGGCTTTGAGCGGTTATTTTTTTGAGTTGCTGCTTCAGATTGTATATCCAAGTCCAAATGCAGTCAGTACAAGACTGATTACGCCAATCACCCCCCTCGATCGTCATCATTAGCATCGCCTTTTTTGTCCATTAGCCGAACAAAAATAACTGAGCAGACATAACAGCTGTGCAGAATATATGTTTGTATCTTTTCCCTCCTTGTTTTAGACATTATCTTCGTAATTTACATACAAAATACTAACCGTCATTTTCTTATAATTTACTGCAATTTTACCAAAGAATTAAAACAGTGAAATCAAAAAGAAAGGAATTACAAATAGCCCCTATGAACAATTTTCTAATGAAACCCAAAATTGATTTTGCATTCAAGGAAATCATGAATGACGAAAAAGCACGCACTGGATTTCTGGCTGCTGTGCTGCATCTGGAC
>CAMWJQ010000499.1 GCA_947174615.1 uncultured Lachnospiraceae bacterium | reverse complement strand
GTCCGAAGGCATCGAAGGTATACAGGACTTGCAGACCAGAGGGCATTGCGGCAGGGGAGGCTTCTTTGGGAATAATTGTTTGGCATTTAGACATAACTTCTCGCTCCTTTTTATAAAATTTGATTTTTTACTCCATATGTTTCTACAAGGATTCTTGTTGATATGATTTCTCTTTATCATACTACGAAATGGCAGGGAGGACAAGTCTCAAACAAGAACTGAAGGTCAACTTGCGCAAAAAATACCGATATACACGTATACAAAATATTGACAGATAGGGAATAGATGTTATATAGTAGGGAAGGAATCAATAATTTAGGAACTGTTTAGAATTTCACTTTATTCACAATTCCTTATTACAAGAGAGTATTATTTTCATAGGCAGAACTGTGTATGAATGATGGAGGTTATGGAAAAATGAAAGCATACAAGGATTTAAGCAAGGAAGAATTGCGTGCACTTCAGACGGAACTTCAGGCAGAATATGAAAAGTTAAAGGAGTCTGATATCAAACTTGACATGTCGCGCGGCAAGCCTGCGGCGGACCAGCTCGATCTGTCTGTCGGCATGCTCGATGTGCTGAACAGCAAGTCCGCGTTCAAAGGCTTGGATAAGGTAGACATTCGAAATTATGGGGCATTTGATGGCATCAAAGAGGCAAAAGAACTATTTGCGGAGCTGATGGAATGCCCGGTGGATCATGTGATGGTATTTGGCAATTCGAGCTTAAACATCATGTATGATCTGGTTTCAAGGGCAATGGTGCACGGTATCGGGGGCAATACACCGTGGTGTAAGCAGGAGAAGGTAAAGTTCTTGTGTCCTGTGCCAGGATACGACAGACATTTTGCGATCACAGAAAGTTTTGGTATTGAGATGATCAATATTCCGATGGATGAAAATGGTCCAGATATGGACTTGGTTGAAAAATATGTCAACAACGACCCAGCGGTAAAGGGAATCTGGAATGTGCCAAAGTACACCAACCCGGCAGGTGTTGTATATTCTGATGAGGTTGTCAGGAGATTTGCGAACTTAAAGCCTGCGGCGCCTGATTTTAGGATCTACTGGGACAATGCATATGCATTCCATCATGTCTATGTGGACAATAAAGTGGAGATGCTCAACATTGTGACCGAGTGTGAGAAGGCTGGAAATCCGGATATGTATTATCAGGTGTGCTCGACTTCCAAGGTGACGTTTCCGGGTGCAGGAGTAGGCGCGCTGATCACTTCGCCAACGAATCTTGCGGAGGTAAAAAAGACCGTGAGCTTACAGACGATTGGATTTGACAAGATCAACCAGATGCGCCATGTGCTGTACTTTAAGAATGCAGCGGGTGTCCATGCACATATGGAGAAACATGCTGTGCTGTTAAAGCCTAAGTTTGAAGCGGTTCTGGAATGTCTCGACAGGGAGCTTGGCGGATTGGAGATTGCACACTGGCTTAAACCGCTTGGCGGATACTTCATCGCGTTTGATACGCTCGAAGGCTGTGCAAAGCGTGTTGTGGCGCTCTGCAAAGAGGCAGGCGTAGTCATGACGCCGGCTGGATCGACGTTTCCGTACATGAAGGACCCGGCAGACACCAGCATCCGCATCGCGCCGACACTCCCGACACCGGAGGAACTCAAGCAGGCATGTGCAGTGTTTGTGCTTTGCGTGAAACTGGCATCGGTTGAGAAGTATTTAGTGGCGTAGCAGAGGGGCAGATGACAACATAGCTGAATCATCTGTGCAGTACGCATCTGATTCGATGTGATAAGGAACTGTAGGAAATGTATATCCACATATAAAAAACGACTGTCTTAAAGGGCAGTCGTTTTTTATGTCCGCCGCGGCATTTGCAGCATATACTTCTCCACAAATTCTTTTCGGATTGCCTGTTTCATGAGCAGGGCAGTAATCTTTTGCTGAATCTGAGACTCAGGTTCAAACTTTGTGGTGGTAAATTCTTTGTTGATTATCGCCGTAAAGATCTTGGGAATCTGTCCGTTCTGCTGCGTGTCAAAGACCATAGAGAATCCGTGGGTGTAGCAGAAGGACACAATCGTTGTCAGAGTGGAGGCTATTACGCGTCCAATCGAATCATCTTTGTATGGCTCTGTTGTAAGACGTGCCGGCGGAAGAAATTCCACACTGATTATCTTCCAGTCCGTTTCTGTTCTCAGACAATATGCAATCCGGCAGGTATCGTAGATGAGGTATACAGTCACATCATTGTTGCTGATCACCAGATAATAATGTTTTGCATCATATAGGATCTGATTGATTTTGCCGTTCAGGATATACATACTCTTATAAATCTTTACCTGTTTGTTTGTCGCTTCGTCACATTTCATGACTAGCTTGTCATGTCGTTTTTTCTTCCGGTGCTTTTCAAGTTCTGCAGCCAGATAGAATCCTTCTTTTGGCTCAAACTCGTAAATCATAAAATCATTTACCTTCCTTGGTTGATGAGATATGCTGTGACACAATCAGATTAATTATAAAATATTACGCTGCTTTTTGCAACTACGTTTCCGGAGATTGTTTCAATTGTTTGTTGCCGGGTTATAATTCACACCAACGCCAGTTTTTATCAGCATATAAGTAATTGAGGTGTGAATTAT
>CAMWJQ010000498.1 GCA_947174615.1 uncultured Lachnospiraceae bacterium | reverse complement strand
AATGAATATTTACGGAAAGCATTTATTTTTGCCGATAAATCGGCATAATCATGTTACTGAGAATTATCCTCTGAATTTTTAAAAGAATTTTTATCTCTTAAGAACTTGATTTGTTTTTTACCATCATCTTATATCATGGAATCATATTGGTTCTATTCCAGATATAGCTAGCAACACATCTTCAATTGACCACATCCCACAGGTAGGCTTTTATATCACCCCAATCATCATTTTCCGCTGTTTAAACATTCTTTTTTCTATTTTTATGCACTCCTGTTTAAAAATCATTTCGTACTCTACATTTATTAACTGATTTCTTCCTTTGCCCTTTTTTATAAAAAGATCCTTTACCTCCTTTCTTGACTCCTGTACACATGCGTGATATCATTAGTTTGGAATATTTTGATTTGTAAATGTTTGTACATTGTTTCCGTTTCAGTACCTTCATGATATAGAAGTAGCTATTGCCAGCTTGACAGTAAATTTAGACATGTATTTCGTATGTTTTCACTATAGCATACTTTTTATAACTTGAACACGTCACCTTACCGTCACTCGAGGAGGAATTTTATGAAAATAACCTGCAATATTCACACACTCAAAGGGACAAAAATTCACCAAATTGCTCTCTTCCCAGATCCCGATAATGATAATCAAAAAGATGAATTTTTTCTCGCCCCAGAAAGCATGGAAACATCCAATTTGAGAGAGTTGACCATTTATGATTCATCCTTATCAACAGAAACTCAAATACATTTTGAACTGGCAAAATGCACTGATTATCAACAAATAGTGGCTTTTTCCGAAAAGTATGGGACATTGGTTAATCCTTTCAACTTCGCTTCCAACGACCCCCATCGAAACTTTCCAGGTTTAAAAGACATCATAGAAAATGCAACGGACGCTATTTATGGCGAAAGAAAAGATCCAGAAATAAAACACAGCATACTGTCACTGTCCCACTTTTCGATTTATCAAAACGATATGGCTATGCTCATTTTCATTACTCGTTATCTTAAAGACGTCAAAAAATATAAGCTTGAGTTTATTTATAGATGCCAAATCTTCTTTCTTCAAAATTCTTTTTTTGACCTACTCTGCCTAGAATACGACAATGTCTTTGATAATATTGATAAAACACTCAAATCAACTCCGATATGTTATTTGAGATATCTTATTGCATCTTCCGATTCAGAAGAAACATTAAATGATATCTTGAATAAGTCCCTTGTTGATGTAGGGTTAGATAAATCTATTATTAATTGCCTGTTTAAAATAATAAAGTATGATGATTTCGCAAATCCTGATTCTGTAAGAGAAAAAGAGCTTACTCAAATAGCAAAACTAATTTCTACAGATTTGCTTAAATTCCATTTACATGATACAAATTTCTTTCCGATATGCGACAAACAGCAGTTTGAACAACCCGATTGTCAATTTTGTTTTCCTTGTCTTGCAAGCGCTATTTTCTTTTATTATTATATTGATGGCAATTCTATAGATTTTCGGATATGTGCTAATCCGAGGTGCAATAAAGTATTCTGCTGCAAAAAAAATTCCACACAAAAATATTGCGACTCGAGATGTTCCGGTAGTAATAGGCAAAGCAGATACAGAACTTCAAAGAAACGTACTAATATCCCTGAGCCTAATTAATACAAAAACTGGAAATATTACTAGAATTAACAGTTTTTAATACGTGTATAAAATTTTGATGTTAATCCGCAAATGAGCTAGTAGTTATTAAACGTTTATATATCATAAGTTATGCAATAATCATCCTAACCTGAATAAACCAGAGCAAACTCTGAAATTTTACCATTTTGCGCAAAATTTCGTTTTTAAATGCCCAATGATATAATGTTTCAAGAAGGATTGGCACACAGCGCCTTCCAGCAGTGTGCCAATGCCTTTCTTGATTATAAGCCTCTCCTAAGTACTTCACCACAAGCCAACCATGCCGAAGCCTTTTTTACACGGTCTCAGCACCCATTTTCCATATCCGCGGCAACTTCATCCAGAAGCAGCAGTACCTTATCCAATGCTGTTTCCAACACGACACATATGGTATGTGGTATCTGACTGGTATTGGAACCCTCCAGAAAAATCAGGTTGTCCTTGATGCCTTCAGCAATTTCCCTGGCCTCATGGATTTTATCCAGATTCCTTAGTCCCATTCTGCCTCCCCCTTTCCTGTACAGATTTCCGCCGAAACTCGTGAGGCATCACTATCCCACATAAATCTTCCGCTCAGGAAGACAGCGTATATTATAGAAGCATCACGGTCCCTTGCGGATACCACATATACTACACTGATTTCAGACTTCGCCCAGAATGCCTTCTAATTTCCTCAAAGCATCTTTATTTCCTCCTCTGCACGGTCATAATAATAAAGGCTGTCTGAAAGTACTTCTTCCGGAGCAACTTGCGTTCGGTTTACACAGGATATCATGTCTTTCAGACTATCTACATCATTCCCAGGAGCCGGCAGCAGAATGGTCTCATGAATTGAACTCGGGATAATGTACAGATCCCGCACTGCCCTTTCCCCCATCTTCTCCCGAACTCCCTGATAGAGAATACCTGGCTCATATACACATCTGACGCTGCCGCCG
>CAMWJQ010000497.1 GCA_947174615.1 uncultured Lachnospiraceae bacterium | reverse complement strand
GTGTAGAGCGGATTGAGACGTTTCACGGAAGAGACCGTTCAGGTGTCATGATTATTGAGGAATTTTACAAGAATCTGCTGGGTTTTGATTTAGTGGGAATGCTGGCTCATAACAATGCGGATACCGTGTCGGGCAAGGAGAGCTTAGATACGATCAAATGCTGGCTGTCTGTTCAGGAATACGGGCTTGCAGCAGCAGTGAACGGTGAAGTATTTCGTGATGATGAAGGCGTCTTTACGCAGTACAGGAATATGTTGTCAGCGTATTATCCAAAGGCGGTTTGGTATCGGAAAATTGCGCAGACCTGTGCACTTTTTTCTCAGAGCGGGCAGTATAATCTGCCTCGTATGCGCAGGCGGGGGCAGCTCGTGTCCGCAGAGCTTGCAAAAGCGGAATGCGCAAAACAGGCAATGAAATTGTATTATCTGTTAAATAGAGAGTATGCGCCACACGACAAGTGGCTTTATAGGGGAATGCCTCAAAATGAGCAGATGCGCCTCGGTGAGAAGGGAGTGGAGAATGTGAGTGTGCCTGAGCTGGTGGAAAAGGTCAGTCTCCTCCCGGCAGACAGGGAACATGAAACGGCGCTCACAACCGCGGTTGAGTCGCTTGCCGTGATTTTTGCCAACGAGCTTGAGAAACAGAATATGGTAGGAAAGTGTGATTTATATCTGGATGTGTGCACGAAGGAGCTGATGACAAAAAGTGATGCGCTTCTGACGGCGATTGTTGCCAATACCCCCATCGTGACAGCGCTCTCCCTCTCCATTGCAAAGAGTGAATTTGAGGCGTTTGACAAAGTACAGAATGAGGGCGGAAGAGCGAGCTGCCAAAACAACTGGTCTACGTTTAAAGTGATGCGCATGAGTCAGTATATGACATGGACAGAGGATATGCTTTTACAATATTTATATGAGTTTAAGACAAATTATGCCAATGGACGCAATATGATCGAAGAGAAGTATGCCCGCATGATGGAATCGACTGCACCGCTTGAGTATGCCCGGTTTGCGGACCAGCTTCCGGAAGTCTCAGAGTCAAAGAAGGCGATTGTAGAACAGATTGTCGCGCTTCAGGTAAAATGGATGGAGGAGTTTGCTGCGCAGTATCCCAATCTTGCGGAGGAAGCCCGCACAATTCATACAGCCGAGGATCTGCCGTATGATACTTCCTACGAGACCTATCTGAGGGGAGAGCTTCGCACCTATTCGGATCGGATGCTGGAAATGTATGGGCGTTATATTGTAGCACACGCGCAGGAGGGTAAAAATGTGGCACGTGAGATTATGGAGAACACCGTGCAGTTTTATGGATATCAGGATTTAGAGACAGCAAATGCCAAGTCTGCAAATTGAAACAGCAGAATCTTCCGGCATTGGGAACACTTTTCCGAAAAGGGAGATAGACTAATTAATATATGTTCTTAAAAGTACATCCATCGTGGGCAGGATGCAGAGCTTGAATATAGGAGGGAGCAACATGAGCAACATTATTTTAACGGGAGACAGACCGACAGGAAGACTTCACATTGGTCATTATGTGGGGTCGCTCCGACGCAGGGTAGAGCTGCAAAATTCAGGAGAGTATGACAAGATTTATATTATGATTGCGGATGCACAGGCACTCACAGACAATATTGAAAATCCGGAAAAAGTCAGGCAGAACGTGATTGAAGTGGCACTGGATTACCTCTCAGCAGGATTAGATCCAGAAAAATCCACTCTTTTTATACAATCACAGATCTCAGAGCTCACAGAGCTGACCTTTTATTATATGGATCTTGTCACCGTCTCAAGACTACAGCGCAATCCGACCGTAAAGAGTGAGATACAGCTTCGAAATTTCGAGGCTAGTATCCCCGTAGGATTTTTTACCTATCCGATCAGTCAGGCAGCAGATATCACATTCTGCAAGGCAAATGTGGTGCCGGTAGGGGAGGATCAGCTTCCTATGATCGAGCAGACAAAGGAGATTGTGCACAAATTTAACGCCGTCTATGCGCCGGAAAGTCCTGTTCTTGTGGAGCCAAAAGCACTGGTGCCGGAGGCGGAGGCGTGCAAGCGGCTGCCGGGTACAGACGGAAAGGCAAAGATGAGCAAGTCACTTGGCAACTGTATCTATCTTGCAGACAGCGCAGATGAGGTGCGCACGAAGATTATGAGTATGTATACGGATCCTCTGCATTTGCAGGTGAGCGATCCCGGGCACCTCGAGGGCAATACGGTGTTTACCTATCTCGATGCGTTTGCGTGCGACGAGCACTTTGAGCGGTACTGCCCGGACTATGCAAACCTTGATGAGATGAAGGCACACTACACAAAAGGCGGTCTGGGAGATGTGAAGGTCAAGAAGTTTTTGAACAATATCATGCAGGAAGAACTTGAGCCAATCAGAAACCGCCGTGCTGCCTTTGAGAAGGATATCCCGGAGATTTACAACATTCTAAAAAAAGGTTCAGAGGCGGCAAGGGAAGTGGCAGCGCAGACGCTGGCTGAGGTAAAACATGCAATGCGGATAGACTACTTTGAGGATATGGAACTGATTAGGGCACAGAGTGAACGATATAAGGAACTGTTCAGAAATAACGCATCAATTTGACTTGCCTAAATGCCCATCTGC
>CAMWJQ010000496.1 GCA_947174615.1 uncultured Lachnospiraceae bacterium | reverse complement strand
TCACTACACCCTGCACACCTACACCTGCGATGAATTTATCGACGGCGAACAGATTGCAGACATGCTCGGACTTCCTTATGAAAAGGTTTACAAGACACTGGTCGCACAGGGGAGCAGCAAAAATTACTACGTCTTTGTCATTCCCATCGCAGAAAAGCTCGACATGAAAAAGGCAGCCGCGGCTGTGGGTGAAAAATCCGTGGCAATGCTCCACGTCAAGGACATCAACGCTGTCACAGGCTACATCCGCGGCGGATGCACCGCAATCGGCATGAAAAAGCAGTACACCACCTGCATTGAACAAAGCGCCGAAATTCTTGAAAAAATCATTGTGAGCGGCGGTAAAATCGGCATACAGCTAGAACTTTCACCGCAAGACTTACAAAAAGCCTCCGGCGCATCCTTTACAGCACTCATTCAGTAAGAAACTGTGATTCACAAAACGTGACAATGACTTGCATCCATAATTTCCGAACGTTCTGACAACTATACTATGAAATGAGGTATCCAATGAGAACAATCCACACCACACAAATCACACAGGCAGTCCGCGAACTGTGCATCGAGGCAAACCATTACCTCACGCCGGATATGGACGCTGCCTTAAAACAAGCTGCCGACACTGAAAAAAGCCCTCTCGGAAAACAAATCTTAACCCAGCTTCAGGACAACTTACAGATTGCAGGAGACGATCAGATTCCCATCTGTCAGGATACTGGCATGGCAGTGATTTTCATGGAAATCGGGCAGGAGGTCCACTTTGAAGGCGGTCTTTTAGAAGATGCCATCAATGAAGGTGTCCGTCAGGGCTATCGCGACGGATATCTGAGAAAATCCGTCGTCAAAGACCCGCTTCTGCGCGAAAATACCAAGGACAATACCCCTGCTGTCATTCACTATGAACTGACTATGGGCGATCAGGTAACGATTACGGTCGCACCCAAAGGCTTTGGCAGTGAGAACATGAGCCGCGTCTTTATGCTCAAGCCTGCCGACGGCATCGAGGGTGTCAAAAATGCCATTCTCACCGCCGTGAAAGATGCCGGTCCCAACGCCTGTCCGCCCATGGTTGTCGGCGTCGGTGTCGGCGGAACCTTTGAAAAATGTGCGCTCATGGCAAAAAAGGCGCTCACCAGACCCGTCAATGTCCACTCAGATATCCCTTATGTACAGGAAATGGAAAAAGAACTCTTAGACAAAATCAACCGCACCGGCATCGGTCCCGGCGGTCTGGGCGGCACCACGACTGCGCTTGCCGTCAATATCAACACCTACCCCACACATATCGCAGGGCTGCCGGTTGCCGTTAACATCTGCTGCCACGTCAACCGCCATGCCGTGCGGGTACTGTAACTTTTTAAAAACGCTACGAGGAGGAATTACACATGGATCAACACATCAACGCTCCCATCTCAGACGAGGATGCCCAGTCTCTGCGAGCCGGGGATTATGTATATATCACAGGCACCATCTACACCGCGAGGGATGCCGCGCACCTGCGCATGGACGAAACACTCGACAAAAAGGAGCCGCTTCCCATCGACTTGACTCACAATATCATCTACTATATGGGTCCCTCTCCCGCAAGAGAAGGCCGTCCCATCGGCTCCGCAGGTCCCACAACGGCAAGCCGCATGGACAAATACACACCGCGGCTGCTCGATCTAGGACTGAAAGGCATGATTGGCAAAGGAAAACGCAGTGATGCCGTCAAAGAGGCAATTGTCCGCAACCATGCAGTGTATTTTGCAGCCGTCGGCGGCGCAGGCGCCCTTCTCTCCAAATCCATCAAAGCGTCAGAAGTCATTGCCTACGACGATCTGGGCACTGAAGCCATCCGCAGGCTTGAAGTAGAGCATTTCCCTGTGATTGTCGTCATTGATTCAGAAGGCAATAATCTGTACGAGACCGCGATCTGTTTTTACCAGCAGGACTAAGAAACGGTTGCTATTTCTTCAAAAGGCACTTCCATTTTCAATGGAGTACCTTTTTTTATGAGCGAATATTTCCATTTCTGCCAAGACTATCAAATTGACATTCTTGAAAACTTTTTGTTAGAATATAGCTGTTCTTGATATGACTATCAGTACAAGGACATTTATTTGTGAAGCATTTTTATTCTGTAAATTTTAACTACAATTTTTTAAGGAACGATGTATATTTTTACATTCATGTTCCGCGATAGGAGATTGAATATGTTTTATAAAACAAATAAGTGGGTAGCCATATTCTTATGTACAGCTATAGCTGCAGGCAGTCCTGCATTTACTTCTATGGCAGAACCAATACCCGCCAGCAAAAAAGTTGAAACTCAAGACACTGCTCGATTCGATTCTTCGGAAGCAGACCTTTCAACATTTCATACATTGAAACCGGATTCCTCGGAGACCGATACATTCGCATCGGATTCCTCGAAGATCGATTCATTTGAACCAGATTCTTCGAAGTTCTTCTCAGAGACGAATACATTAAAAAACGAATCCTCAGAGATTGAAGCTCCAGAGATTGAAGCTTCGGACAGCAGATCTTCCGATACTGAATCTTCCGATACCGAATTTTCAGAGATTGAATCTTCAGACAGCGGTTCTTCCGATACTGAATCTTCCGATACTGAAAGCTCAA
>CAMWJQ010000495.1 GCA_947174615.1 uncultured Lachnospiraceae bacterium | reverse complement strand
GTCATGGCAGAGTATGCGGTATGCATTGTGCTGGGGCTTGGATTGTCTATTGTAGTCAATATCCCGTTTTTGTTGACAGAGATCTGGCTGCTGGTCATGGGCGTCCTGTACAATGTCAAACCGATACGGACAAAGGATATTGTGTACCTGGATGTTTTGTCAGAATCCATCAACAACATGATCCGTTTACTGCTTGGCTGGTTTATCGTCTGTGAGGATGTGTATCCGCCGTCAAGTATCCTAGTCGGCTACTGGATGGCAGGCGCATTTTTGATGGCGGTCAAGCGCTATGCGGAGTACCGCATGATTAACAATCCAAGCCTTGCAGGGTCTTACCGCAAGTCTTTTGCGACGTACACGGAGGCGTCGCTTTTGTGCTCATCGTTCTTCTATGCGCTGTGTGCGACCTTTTTGATTGGTATTTTCTTATTAAAATACAGAATTGAGTACATTGCGGCGATTCCAGTGCTGTTTTTGCTGTTCTGCTACTATCTATACATAGCGCACAAGCCGGACTCGGCAGCGCAGAAGCCGGAGAAACTGTTTCGGGAGAAAAAACTGATGATTCTGGTGGGCATTCTGGTGGTGCTGTTTGCGGTGCTGACCGCCATCGATATCCCCGTCATGAAGATGTGGGAGACCGCATTCTTTATCCCGACGCGTCCATAAGGGGCAGAAAGCAGGTGTATATGATTCAGAGCAGTATGAGAAAAAAAAGCCTGTATGATTATCAGGTGGTGATCTTTGACTTAGACGGGACGCTGTACTTTCAAAGACCGCTGCGTCTGCGCATGATACGGTTTCTTGCACGCTACACCCTGACACATTCAAGCTGTATCAAGGACTTTTTGATTATCAAAAAATATCGAAAGGTGCGGGAACGATGGGAAACGTGCGAGAAGGAGTGCGCTGGAAAGCCCAAGTACAGCGCCCTTGGACTGGACGACAGGCAGTATCAGTATGTGGCAGATCAGATGAAAGTGGAACGTGCCCGGGTAGAGCAAGTCGTTGCGTATTTTATGCTGGAGAAGCCGCTTGCGTTTTTGCCGGCGTACAGAGATGAGGTGTTGGCGCATGCTATTGATACGCTGCACAGGCAGCATAAAACGGTAGTGGTCTATTCCGATTATCCCGTAGAAAATAAATTAAAGGCGCTTGGCATCCGCGCGGATCGCTGTTATACTTCAGCCGATGCGCGGATCGGCGCCATGAAGCCGGACCCCAAAGGAATCGCTGTGATTCTTGCGGATACAGGCTGTCCGGCGGCGAACGCGCTGATGGTCGGCGACCGCTATGAGAAGGACGGGCTTGCTGCCAAAGGCAATGGTGTGGATTATCTGATTGTCGGCAAGACGAAGAAGGAGCGGGCGTCCATCCGTTAGCGCCGAAGTCTATGGTCTATCCATGTGAGCAGCTTCTCGACATAGAGTCCCATCACGAACACGATAAAGACAGACGGCGCAAGCAGCAGCCCGTAGAGCAGCAGATCCTTGTAGGCGCCATTATTTTTTGTGAGAAAATAGTTCAGCGCCTTCATGCCGTACCAGCAGACGAGCGGATGCGCCAGATACATCCCGTAGGAGGTTCTGCCGCACCGTGCCAGAAAATTTGTGAGCGGATTTGCGAGCTGTTTTTTTCCGCGCAGCGTTTTCTGGCAGGTCTCGATATGGAGGAGCGTCACGGCAAGCCAGTATGCGGACAGTCCGGCAAGCGACGGCAGCAGGGCATAGGTCGTCTCGGAAAAAGGATTCAGAAACCAATAGACACTAATACCTGTTGTCACAGCAAAAAACAGTGCAGAGACCGCAAGGGGAAAGCGGGCACAGAAACGGGAGTTCTTTTTTTCTTGAAAAAATAGCACGATGCCGAGGCTGAAACAGGGCAGGTGGTTCGTGAAAAAGAAATACAAAAAGGTGTTGTTGCCCAGATATAGTTCGTGACCTGGCATGTCGGCGATCCAGCCAAGCAAAAATATGTTCAGGATGAGCAGCAGGATTGGCAGCGCAGCCATACAGAGCGGATGGATGCGGCTCAGTCTGCGGCAGAGCCCATACAAAAACGGAAAGGTCAAATATAATAAAAAGGCAGTCCCGATATACCAGCCGCCGGGAAAGACGGAGTTAATATAGTCAGGAAAGAGTCCATGCACGAAGAAGATATTGGTGAGGATGCCGGGCAGTTTACGGTTCATGATAAATCCGGAGGGGAAGCTCAGCACATTGATTAACAGTATATTAAGTCCGAAATGAAGGAGCATAAAGAGCAAGAAGCCTGGAGCGAGTCTCAGATAACGGCGCAGCACAAAACGCAGAAGCTTGGGGACGCGGCTTTGGGATTCCTGCAGGTGTTCCCATGCATAGCAGAGGGCAAAGCCCGACACAAAGAAGAAAAGCTGGCATCCCATCTGACCATAGTTCATCAGCGGGCGCAGTCCGGACATGTCCTGCATGATAAAATGCCGATTGTGGACGATGATGATCATAATGATGCCAATGCCCTTTATCATATCCATTGATTTTAGTTTTTGATTCATAGCTGCTTCCTCCTGTTTTGTTATACTGGCGGTCGAAAAGACGGACCGCTCAGTATAAAGTTATGCACACAGCCGCATAAGGAAATATGCCGCTTCGC
>CAMWJQ010000494.1 GCA_947174615.1 uncultured Lachnospiraceae bacterium | reverse complement strand
TTTTTACGCTGTTTACAGGGTTTGCTGCGGGAAGGTTTGAGAAAGTGGATGCTGCGGAGAATATTCGTCTTGCAAGGGAGGAGGGGCTTCGTGTGCTCGATATGATTCTGCCGCTTCGTTATCACGTGTCGGACCGGCTTTGGAATATCCGGTATGAGTATGACATATCCTTCTCCGTACATGGGGAGTGCGGATTGAATTCGCAGGGAATGTTGATCTCAGCGGCGTTTCTGTATGGTCTTTTTGCACTGTTTTTTGGAAAAAAGAAGGACAAGCGCATTCAATGGCTGGCGTGGCTGAATGTGGTTGTGATTCTGATCTCTGTGATTGGCGGATTTCATCTGATTTTAGAGTATATGGGTATCAATCTGGTGTATTGGAATCGTATGGGGATCATTATTATTGTCTGCTCGGCGGCAACGTTGGGACTTATGGCAGATCAGATGAGAGCATGGATGTCAAATCGCGTACCATACCAAATCGTTGATGCAGCAATAGCTTTGATTGCCATTGCCGGACTGGCAGAGCTGATTCTGCGCCAGAACATGTAAAGCGAGGTGAATAAATGCTTTCTGTATCGCGAAGAGAACTCAAGTTTCTGATGCGCTGTGATCAGGCAGTAAAGTTACAGACGGAATTGGATTGTATGCTTGACACAGACAGCTATTCCAAAGCGGGGTATTATATGGTCAGAAGTCTGTATTTTGATTCGTTCAGAGACAAGGACTTCACACAAAAGTATGACGGAATGGAAAACCGACGCAAGATTCGCCTGAGAGTTTATTCGGCAGCGCAGGCGTCTGCAAAGTTTGAGATCAAAGAAAAGGCGGGGGCTTGTCAGAAAAAGGATAGTCTGCTGGTGGACAGGGAACATGCCCAAGCGTTTATCAACGGGGAGTATGCCGGACTTTTGGACTATGAGGAACCTGTGGCACACAGGCTGTTTGGGTTTATGACTCTGGGGGCATACCGACCGGCAGCAGTCGTGGAATACGAGCGCAGAGCGTATATGTACGAGGCATTCAACACGAGAATCACGTTTGACAGGAATGTGAAATGCTGTGAGTGTTTTTATGATATCTTTAGTGAGGAGATGCCGTTTGTGCCAGTGCTGTCACAGCAGGTCATTCTGGAGGTAAAATTCAGCGGTGTGCTGTTGGAATCTATTCAGCGTATCCTTGGGAAATATTATCTGACAAATGTTTCAGTCAGCAAGTACGGAATGGGCAGACCAATCGGGGCACACTACATACTATAGTTTTGTGACGGACTACATAGCAGAGAGGAAATTTTTACGGAGGATAAAGAGATGACCAAAAGTGATATCTTAGACTGGTTTTCAGTGAACAATGCATCTTTGGATGTAAATAGGATTCTGTTTGTGCTCGGAATGGGAATCCTGTTGAGCGTGATTATTTTCACGACATACCGCATCACCTATGCAGGCGTGAGTTACAATGCAAAGTTCAATGCAGGGAATGTCGTCATGCTGCTCATCGCGGCAGTCATTATGCTGATGATCAGCAGTAATATTGCGATATCGCTCGGAATGGTCGGTGCGCTCTCCATTGTCAGATTTCGGACGGCGATCAAGGACCCGCAGGATACGATTTATATATTCTGGTCGATTGTCGAGGGGCTGTGTGTGGGGGCACAGATGTTTAAACTTGCATTTTTGTCTGCGCTCGTGATTGCGGTGGTGCTTGTATCCGCAAGTATGTATTACCATGCAGGCAAAAAGTATCTGATTATCATACGCGGCGGGCAGCAGCTCTGTACAGATGAGATTTTGCAGATTGTGGGCAGCAGGTACAAAAAAGCGGTGCTGAAGGCGGCAAATTATAGCGTCGGGCATAGCGAGATGATCGTGGAAGTAGCGGCGAAGGGAGAGATTGACAGCAGTGTGATCGATACGCTTCGCCAGACAGCCGATGTGGTGAGTGTCAACTGGCTTTTGGAGATGGGAGAGCATATTGGATGAGACTGTTCAAGACATATCGTAAACAGTTCTGCCTATGTGTTCTGCTCCTGCTGTCTGGCATTATCTATATTCTGTGCAGATTGGGAGAGTCCTCCAAATTTGGCGGTCTGAATATCGCATCTGTGGAAACGCTTGAAGAGCTGACAGCAGGGATGCGGTACATTGAGGAGCCTGAGAGCGTGGATGTTTTTTTGACTTTGCAGGGGCAGAAGACTGCATATGATAAAAAGAGTCATACCTTTTATGTGAGCCAGCCAATTCATGAGGAGGAGATCGCATCGCTGTTTGAATCGCCTGCCAGCACGGTCAGTCTATGGATAGAGGAGGATGCGTATGTCGGCGATGTAAAAGGCGCCATGCATGTGGGGCACAGATTTCAAATCTGGATGATAGGCGAGCAGGAGTATACAATATGCGGAATGATAATTACAGGGGCGCCGGTTTTGTCTGTCAACAGCGATGGCGTGTTAAAAAGTGACTATCAAAAAGGCGGGATTGTCTTATTTGACCCAGATGATGACGATGTGAACGGCGTGAGCATAAAATCCTCTCATGCCTATGTCAAATATAATGCCAACGCCGGCACCTATTCGATCAAATTAACAAAAAAAGATTATATACAAGAAAAGAAGCTGTCCTTTCTGGGCATCGACAAAAATAAAACGTGGAAGCTGTAC
>CAMWJQ010000493.1 GCA_947174615.1 uncultured Lachnospiraceae bacterium | reverse complement strand
GCGGGAAATATGTGCCGCAATTATATGACGTGCTACGGTGAGAGCTATCCGCCGCTTTCTACCTGTGACAACAATCCTGATTTGTGGGGGACAATATTTGAGGGACTGGAAGTGAAAAGTCCGGAGGCGCTAAAGCGTCTGCCTCCGAACTGCGGCGTTATCATATGCAATATATTTTACCGCGAGATTGAGGCACAGCTTCGGGCGATGGGGATTGAGAACATCGGATATTTTAATGATGAGTATATGCCGTCTTTTTATTTTGACAGACTGAAGCGGGAAGGATAGAAGGAGGTGGGGAATACCATGTTAAAGATTGGGGTACAGACCCAGAATGTGATCTGTGATCAGAACCCGATGGAAGGCTTTGCGCTGTTGAGGCGTGTGGGATTTTCCGGTGCTGATTTTAGTCTGAATGCCTATCAGACAGGGGAAAAATGCTTTTTCGACCAGTCAATACAGGCGCTGGAAGCATATTTTACCCCGCACAGACGGGCAGCACAGGCGGCGGGTATTGCCATCAGCCAGATGCACATGCTTTATCCGGTCTATGTGCCCACCGGCAGCAGCAGGCAGAATGATTATCGGTGGCAGGTGGCTGCGCCAAAGAATATGGAGCTTTGTGCTTTTTTCGATTGTCCTTATATCGTGCTGCATGGGTTTAAACTGGCGTATTATCTTGGGGATGAGGAGGCAGAATGGGCACGCACAGAGCAGTTTTTGAATTTTCTTGCGCCGATGGCAAAGGAGATGGGGATTACCATGTGCATCGAAAATCTGTATGAGAGCATTGGGGGGCATCTTGTGGAAGGACCTTGTTGTGATGTGAGAAAGGCGGCAGAGCGTATTGACCGCATGAACGACAAGTTTGGCGCGGAGGTGCTGGGTTTTTGTTTTGACACGGGACATGCCAATCTGACAGGTCTTAATATGGAAGCATCTCTCACAGCGCTGGGGCATCGGCTGAAGGTTCTTCATATTCATGACAATGATGGGCGGGAGGATTTGCACCAGCTTCCGTTTACCTTCACCAAGACCCGAGAAAACAGACCGTCAACGGACTGGGAGGGATTTGTCAGGGGATTGTGCAATATTCGATTTGACGGGACACTCAGCTTTGAGACAGCACCTGTATTGACGGCTTTTCCGGCGGAGCTCAAGGAGGAAGTACTGCGGTTTATCGCAAAAACAGGCTTATATTTCAAGGGGGAAGTGGAGCGTGCGTTATCGCCGCAGACGTTTTAATCCCCCTGCGGCGAGCGGTTTTTTCGGATGCAGCTCAAACAGTTTCCGCGCCATGTTCAGGTTGGTCTTGGTGCCCAGCCCATTGAGATAACAGGTCCCCAGCATGTCGGCGCCCCACGTGCTGCCCTTGAAGTATGCCTTGCTCAACAATATAAACGCTTGGTCATAATCGGGCAGAACATCCGGACCGCCGTGAAAGTAGATTTCTCCCAGCAGGTTGCAGAAGCCTGCATCATCTGGAAGTCGGGCATAGCCCTCCTCCAGATAGGAGAGCGCTTTTTTTAGGTCAAGCGGCATAGCGCCGTTAAAGGTATAGAGCTTGCCAAGACAGTAGTACGCGTAATCATCTTTGTGCGTCAGTGCGCGTTCATACATTTCGATGGCTTTTGCCAGTTTGCCTTCATCGCGGTATTCATTTCCGACAATGCGTTCGTAAGCACCGATGCCTAAGTCTGCACCAATATGAATATAGTTCTGGGCGCGCTGGCGCTGCACTGGTGCGCCGTTTCTGCCAGTGCGCAGGATGTCTACAAGATTTGGCAGCGCAATGCCAAGCCCGGCAGCCACACATTCCTCGTAGAGCCGCATGGCGGAGGCAGTCCATTCATATTGATACCGTTTGTATTGTTTTGTGCCGACTTGCGAGGAGGTAATGTCCAGAAACTCGCCAACGGTACAGTAATAATACGCGTTTGCGATCAGATATTTGCAAAAAATGTGTCCCTGCGCAGCATTTTGGGATATCACATCCCAGATTTCTCTCTTGGTATGGTAAGGAGGGTGGACGAAGGTGTTGCCCGGCGGCTCAAAGCCTTCCTGATGCATAGTGCCGAACATGCCGATCGCACTCTCGAGTGTCAGGCTGGTGCGGAAGCACTCAAAAGCAAAACTTCTGTCCACTGGCAGCTCGACCACGGGGTCCACATAGCTCTTTCCGAGATAACAGCGTCCCAGAAAATAATAGGCGTCGCCATCTCCCAGATTGGCAGCCGCGCGGAGCATAGAAAGCGCCTCCTCGCGTCGGCTGGGGTTTCGGTCAAACCATAGAATCTGAATCGCATTTTCCACGCGTTCATCAAACAATGCAGTCATTCGTCATCATGCCTTTCTCAATAATTTATTCCTATTGTAACATAGGATTGGGCAGGTCCACAACAGAAAAACACTGTTTCATACCATTTCATACCATTTCTTCGGAAAGCTGGTTACTTTTCACACCCCCGTCAAAGTAGTGGGAATAAATGAAGTAAGCTGAAAAAACGCATAATTATTTTATTGTCAAATTCCAATTCATAAATTATAATTTTATTAACCGAATAAAGTGGAAGGGCATGCCTTAGATAAAAAGGCTGCGTGATAGGTTAAGGATGGAGGCATATATGGGAATCTATCTGAATCCGGGAAATCATGGTTATGCGGA
>CAMWJQ010000492.1 GCA_947174615.1 uncultured Lachnospiraceae bacterium | reverse complement strand
AATCCACATGGTTTGAGCCGAAACTTCGGAGTGGGCTTTTTATTCATGCAATCAACGAATAAATAAGGTATGTCCAAGAGAACAGCGTCATATAATTTACGAATGGAAGTGAAAGAAAATGTTATTGAATGAGATGGAATTGGATATTGAAAATATTGCAGAAAATCTAAACGAGTTTGAGAAATTTCTTGACACCCTGCCGGAGAAAGCGCTTGGTCTTGGCGTTAGAGTACTGTTTGCGGCTATTTTATTTTTTGCAGGCTCCAAGTTGATCAAGCTCATACGAAGAATCACCAAACGATCCCTTCAGCGGGCAAATGTAGAAACAGGTGTTATTCAATTCCTTGACGGTCTGATTAAAGCATCATTATATGGAATTTTAGTATTAATGATTGCTGGAAACTTTGGTTTTGATGCGACAAGCGTGGTCGCACTTGTCGGCTCTGCCGGTGTGACCATCGGTCTTGCACTGCAGGGATGTCTCAGCAACCTTGCAGGCGGCGTGCTGATACTGCTTCTCAAACCCTTCCGCGTGGGTGATTTTATCACGGAATCCAGTCAGGGGACAGAGGGAACCGTCAAGGAGATTGGCATTATCTATACCAAACTAATGACGACGGACGGCAAAATCGTTGTTCTGCCCAATGGCAGTCTGGCAAACAGTTCGATTACGAATGCAACAGATACGCCGGTGCGGCGTGTTGATCTCACGGTAGGGATCTCTTATGACGCCGAGATTAGGACGGTCAAGGAAGCGCTCTTGAAGGTGATGAATGAGGATGCAGATGTGCTGCACAGCGAGCCGGAGCTTGTGTATGTAAATGCGCTCGCAGACAGCGCAGTAGAACTCGGACTGCGCTGCTTCTGCGAGAATCCTAAATACTGGGACGTGCGCTGGCGCCTGCTGGAAAATATCAAAAATGCATTGGATGAAGCGGGTATTGAGATTCCATATCAACAAGTATCTGTGCATATGGAGCCGTCGGCTCAACCAGAAAAAGCGCTGCTGAAAAAGAGTTGATAAAACCAGGGTGCTGTCTGGCAGGAGCTGTTCAGAAAAACAGAAATGAAAACAAGCATCTTAAGAGCAATGAAAGTGAAAGTTACGGATTTATGGGTTGAATAACAGTAAGACAGGACAGAAAAATATTATAAAAAAATATTGAAATTACACTTTACAAAAAATAATTTATCATGTATAATATTTTTCGTGGTTGTGATTTTTAAGACCAAGCTTCCATAGCGCAGTTGGTAGCGCAACTGATTCGTAAGCAGTAGGTCGAGGGTTCGAGTCCCTTTGGAAGCTTTTGGAGAGACGTGATTTATATCACGTCTTTTTATACGCAGGGAAATACAAAGGAGGAATGCGCCACAACTTTATACAGAAAGGAACTCTCCGATATGAAACTTTTATATGGAACAAGCAATCCGGCTAAGCTGTCTGCCATGAAAATACGTTTAGACAGCCTAGCTAAGATATATGATATTGAACTCATCGGACTAAAGGATTTAAATCTGGAAATTCCACAGGTACCAGAGAACGGGAATACACTATTGGAAAATGCACATCAGAAGGCAGCTGCATATTATGAAGCCTTTCATATCCCTGTGTTTTCCTGTGATTCCGGGTTGTATTTTGATCATGTTCCGGAACAGGACCAGCCGGGAGTCCATGTGCGGACGGTGAACGGAAAAAGACTGACGGATGAGGAAATGATTGCACATTATTCAGCACTCGCGCAAAAATACAAAAACCTCACAGCCCGATACCAAAATGCCATTAGCTTTGTGTATGATGATGAACATGTATTCGAGTCAATGGACCCGTCCTTGGCGAGCACGCCATTTATGATCACTACAAAACCACATTCTTCTGTACGCAAAAAAGGGTTTCCCATTGACAGCCTCTCTATAGAAATCACGTCGGGAAAGTATTTTTATGATCTGCCGGACCAGGAAGCAGACCAATTTGCAGTAGAAGATGGCTTTTTGCAGTTTTTTAAAGGGGTTTTTGAAAAAATAAGATAAAGGAGAAAAGAGCATAAAAATGGGAACAAATATACTGAATTTACTGGACAATAAGAACGTAGAAATCGTAGCTGAAAACGAACAGGCAGGCGTAACGGTCATAAAAATGCTGAAAGATTTATCTTTGAGTAAAGGAGAGGCAGTGACAGAGTATTACGCATCTAAAATGAATATCTGTAAAAGGCAGGTAATCATCAACCTCAACAATAATAAGTGGACTGTAAGCGCAGGCGCTATGCAGGTGATGGTTGGCAATATCTCTGTAGGAACTGGCGTAAAAAGCGCAGGAGACTTGATGCGGAAAGCTTTTGGCGGCGCAGTGACAGGAGAGCGCGGAATCAAGCCAGAGTATACAGGAGATGGCGTTCTTATACTTGAACCTACCTATAAGCACATTATTATCGAAGATCTTCGCGATTGGGGCGGGGCGATGGTGATGAATGACGGATATTATTATGCGAGTGTCGGGCTTGAGCTTAAAACAACACCAATCAGCTCTGTGAGCGGCGCATTATTGGGCGGAGAGGGCTTGTTTAATCTTGGGGTTCACGGCAATGGCTGTCTCTTATACAAATCACAGAGCCACGACACAGTACTAGAGCGAGTTAGCCGTGAGGACAAATAAAAAAAAACCGGGGT
>CAMWJQ010000491.1 GCA_947174615.1 uncultured Lachnospiraceae bacterium | reverse complement strand
TTTTTTCGCGGGATTTGGACTCAGTGATGCTATTACGCCTATTGTTTCTTTCAATTATGGAATGGGATCCCAGACGCGTGTAAAACAGGGGATATTTTATGGAATCCTGTATACAGAGGTGATCATGCTGGTCGGACTGGCAGGTCTGGAGTTGTTTGCAAAACCCTTAATCAGACTGTTTGCCATGTCAGGAGAGACGGAGGGGTTATGCGTCATGGCAGCTAAGATCATTGCGATGGGTTTCCTGTTTGCGGGAGGGAATATTGCCATACAGGGAGTATTTCAGGCATTGGGATGCGGTCTGGATTCGTTGGTTGTCTCACTGCTTCGGCTGTGCATCGTTGTGCTGCCGCTGGCGTGGCTGTTTGCAAGGATGGAAAATGCCGCTGTAATGATATGGTGGGCGTTTCCGATTGCAGAGTTTGCAGCGATTTTAGCGGCAGTTGGTTTGATGCTGCGCGCAAATAAAAACATTATAAAACCAATCGATGCTCATAAAGAATGAAAAATGTGGAAGAATTGATAGTAGGAACCAATCAGATTCTTAAAAAAGGAGACAAAATATGCTAGAAGAAAATGTGTTAGTACCTTTTTTGAAAAAATTCGACCAATACCCCTTCTGTGTGAAGATAAACCGCAAGGAATACAAGATCGGGGACGGCGAACCGGAATTTACTGTAAACATTAAGAGAAAGATTCCGCTGACTGAGCTTATGACAAGTACTTCTCTGTCTTTGGGAGAGGCATATATGGACGGAGATTTAGAGGTCGAAGGCGATTTGTACTATGCATTAGACCATTTTTTGGGTCAGATGGACAGATTCTCCACGGATGAATCGGCACTGAAAAAGTTAATGTTTCCGTCCACTGCAAAGAAGAACCAGCAGAGGGAAGTACAGAGCCATTATGACATCGGCAATGATTTTTACCGGCTTTGGCTGGATGAGACAATGAGTTATTCCTGCGGTTATTTTTTACATGGGGATGATTCGCTATATCAGGCGCAGGTAAACAAGGTTGATTATATCCTGAAAAAGCTGTATCTGCAGGAAGGAATGTCGCTGCTTGACATTGGCTGCGGATGGGGATTTTTGCTGATTGAAGCGGCAAAGAAATATGGCATACACGGCGTGGGAATCACATTGAGTCAGGAGCAGTACAGGGAGTTTCAACGGCGAATCTCAGAGGAACATCTGGAGGAATTACTGACAGTGGAGCTGATGGACTACCGCGACCTTCCCAAATACGGCAGAAAGTTTGACCGCGTTGTAAGTGTAGGGATGGTGGAACACGTTGGTCGTGACAATTATCAGCTTTTTATAGATTGCGCGAAAGAGGTATTAAAGCCGGGCGGACTGTTTCTGCTCCATTTTATCAGCGCCCTGAAAGAACATGCCGGCGATCCGTGGATCAAAAAGTATATTTTCCCAGGCGGCGTCATTCCGAGCCTGCGGGAAATGCTTTCCTGTGCGGCAGAAGATGGATTTCATACGCTGGATGTGGAAAACCTGCGGCAGCATTATAACCGGACACTGCTGTGCTGGGAGAAGAATTATCGGGAACATATAGACAAAGTGCGGAAAATGTTTGATGAGAGGTTTGTGAGGATGTGGGACCTGTATCTGTCATCCTGCGCGGCGACTTTTCATAACGGAATCATAGATCTGCATCAGGTTCTGTTTTCGAAAGGAATCAATAATGAACTTCCACTTGAGAGGTGGTATTAATTTGTTGACGATGTCAACGTCTTTTGCTACAATTTACTCAACACATGATACACGTCGTAACAGTTCAGAGATCTTCACTGTTACGGCGCGTCTGCAACAGTGAAGATCTATATACTGCTGCACGAGTTTAGTATGACGAGTCAAGGAGGTACGATGATGGATTTTTATAAACGGGCACTGGAACTGCGCGAGGAAACAGTCACGCACCGCCGCTGGCTGCACCGCAATGCGGAGGTGGGGCTGCATATGCCGAAGGGACAGGCGTATGTCATGGATCAGTTGAGAGCGTATGGTTTGGATCCGCGTCCCTGCGGGCATGGCGTGACTGCAGAGCTGGGCAGGGCAGGGGGAAGGACGCTTCTGCTTCGGGCGGATATGGACGCGCTGCCCATGCCGGAGGAGAGCGGAGAAAGCTTTTCGTGCCCAACTGGTACAGAGGCTCATACCTGCGGCCACGATTTTCATGCAGCAATGCTGCTGACAGCGGCGAAGATGCTGAAAGAAAACGAGTCCATGCTGTCCGGCAGGGTTCGTTTTATGTTTCAAACTGCAGAAGAAACTTTTGAAGGCGCAAAGGATATGATGGCTGACGGGGTACTCGAAGGAGTCGATGCCGCCCTGGCATATCATGTCGGCTCGGGCAGGATGCCCGTGGGTTTGTTCATGTACAACAGCGGCGGAACGATGATGTACTCTGTGGACGGTTTTCGGATCACGATCCATGGGCGGGGCGCTCACGGCGCATATCCGCACAGTTCCATCGATCCAATCAATATCGGTGTTCATAGTTACCTTGCCCTGGAATCACTGATCGCCCGGGAGGCAGATCCCAGTAAAGCCTGTGTGCTGACTATAGGGAATTTTGCTGCAGGATCGGCGCCCAATATCATACCGGATACTGCAGTTCTCAAGGGAACGATGCGCACAAATGACAGCGCCAGCCGTGA
>CAMWJQ010000490.1 GCA_947174615.1 uncultured Lachnospiraceae bacterium | reverse complement strand
CTCCAGATTAGGTTATGTTTTTCTGTTTTACTTGTTGTCAACGATTTCGTCAAACTCAACATTGTCGAGATACTCGTCAAATGCATCGGCGACATTCTCGTATTCCTCATCATTGTCGATATATGTCAGCTTAGGCTCTGCGTCAGGATCGTTTTCGTCCTCCTCATACTGATAGAACCATACTTCGCCATCCTCGTTGTTTCCATCCTCGTCAAGAGGGAGCAGGGCAATATAATCTCTTTTGTCTACAGTCAGGATGGTGATGATCGCGCAATTGACCATCTGCCCATCTTCGAGTTCGAGCTCCACTGTCATTTCTTCATCATCATATCCATTTGTATTTTGATCAGTCATAAATCTGCGTACCAAACCTTTCATACTATAATATTATGCAGCCTTTTGTCAGGATACCAATACTTATATCTTACCCAAATTAAATAGACAAATCAAGAAATTTCTAAAATTAGTTGAGATTCATGAAAAAATAGCAGGATTTTGTGTCGTGTATCGTCAAAATGATAGGAATCCAGTGCGAATTACTTGACATAGAGTATAGAAAGCGAGTATCATAAATATAGAAATCAGGAGTAATAGTTCAGCTCAGGACGTTGCACTCGCTGCAAAGTCCGTGAAATAGCATAGTGGTTGAGATACATCAAGCCATCGCGAAGCGATTTTGCATGGCTTGATGTCTGTAACAGGAAGATAACACGTTAATTGGACAGATCAGCCGAGGTACTTAGATGGAATTAAAAACAGATGAAAGAATCGTCAATTTTATTAAAAGAAAAATAAAGGGCTGCAAAAGCATTGTAGCGGTACTTGGTATTGAAATGCTTGTGGAAGGCGGAGGATATGATCTTGATACCAATGAAGAGAATTATCGCGTGGAGGAAGAGTATGGATTCAGTCCTGAAGATATGCTTTCGACGAGTTTTTTTAATGCCAAGGTTGAAAAGTTTTATCGTTTCTATAAAAAAGAAATACTCGGTATGCAGATACATTCCACACCTGCTTACGAGGGGCTTGAGAGACTTCAGGAGCAGGGAAAGCTTTCAGCGGTAATCTGTCAGAACTTTCATGGGATTCCGGAGAATATCCATCTGAAGAAAGTGATAGATTTGAATGGAAGTATTTATATCAATCAATGTCCACATTGTGATAAGGAATTTGACATAAAGTATATAATCAATTCAAAAGGGATTCCCCAGTGTGACCACTGCAAGATGGCGATCAGACCCGGCATTCGTCTGATCGGGGAGCGTGTGGATGCAGAGCTTATGACCCAGGCGGCGATCGCATGTGACAAGGCGGATGTCCTGCTGATTCTTGGGAAGAATATGTATCATGACAAACTTGAGTACAGTGTGGCGCCTGAGCACGAGCAGTTGAAAGTGCTTTTTACAAAAAATGAATTTGAGCGCAACAGCAAAGTTGATTTTATTATCAGAGATGATATCAGCGAATTTTTACCTCTTATTATCGATTAAATATTACAGCAAGAATAGCGAGGTTTTATGAAGAAAATAAAAATTAATATGGGACAACCTTATCCTTTGGGAGCCTCAGTTCAAGACAATGGGATTAATTTTTCCATGGTAAATGTTTCGGAGCGGGAATGTGGGATCATTTTCTACCGAAGAGGAGTTGAACAAAAGGGGCGTATTCTTTTTGACCAAAAATACAGGATTGGGAATATCTGTTGTGTTTTTGTCGAGGGGATTTCTGCCTGTGATTGTGAATATAATTTTTTCATCGGAGAAGATGTTTTCGTAGATCCTTATGCTAAAAGGATCGTCGGCAATGAGAAATGGCGTTCTGGCGAGCATGTGCGTACTCTTCTGAGGGGAGGTTTTGATCACTGCGTGTTTGACTGGCAGGGGACAGAGCGGCTGCATATTCCATATTCTGAGAGTATCATGTACTGTCTCAATGTCAGGAGTTTTACGAGACACGCTTCATCTAAGGTAAAGAAAAAAGGGACTTTCGAGGGATTGATGGAAAAGATTTCTTATTTGAGAGAGCTAGGAGTCAATTCTATAGAGCTGATGCCTGCATATGAGTATGAGGAATGTGAGTGGGATGAGACCACGGTGGAAACAAAGGCGCAAATTGCATATCAGGTAGACCATATTGATGAGGATTTAGCGTTGGATGCAGAGCCTCAGAAGGCAAAGCGGCTGAATTGTTGGGGATATAAGGAGGCGTTTTATTTTGCGCCCAAGGCATCGTATTCAGCGAGCGGAAACCCCTGTGAAGAATTTCGGCGCATGGTCCGTATGCTTCATATGAACGGCATTGAAATCATTATGCAGTTCTATTTTCCAGATCATATTAAACAGGGATATATACTCGAAATTATCAAATATTGGGTTTTGACATATCAGATTGACGGTGTGCACCTCAAAGGAAGCAGACTGCCCATGACATTGATTGCCACAGAGCCGCTGTTGGCAAACACGAAGATTCTGGGTGAAAATTTTTATCTGCATGAGATTTATCCGGGAGCGATGAGACCAGCGAATAAGACGCTGGGATTTTACAGGGACGATTTTATGTACGATATGCGCAAGTATCTCAAGGGCGATCAGGATATGCTCAAAAGTTTTTGCTATCATATAAGAAACATACATCCCAAGTGCGGTGCAATTCATTACATGACAAATTATTATGGGTTTACGTTGAATGATCTTGTATCC
>CAMWJQ010000489.1 GCA_947174615.1 uncultured Lachnospiraceae bacterium | reverse complement strand
CCTCATTGATCTGCATATCTGCTGAATAATACAAATAGATGGGTATTCTGTACTTCTCTGGCAGAGTTTTCACGAGTCTCTGAATCATGTCTGCCTCATTTTGCTTTAATATAATATATTCCGGGGAAAGTTCGTTATCATAATCAGTAAACTCATATCCCTCATCAGACATCTCGTCCATACTGCCAATCGGAACCAGCCTCATCCTGTTTGCATATTTTTTCTTCTTATTCTTCCAAAGATAAATTGAAGTGGATAAAGCATAACTCTTTGTGTTCTGCATAGAGTCCAGTCTTTTCTTTTTTTCCAGCAGCTTGAGCATAGTGTCCTGATACAGTTCGTCCCCATTTTCCGCATCTCCGGCTGTCATCCGGCAAAACCGCAGAATATCTTTTCCAAACTTCAGGACAAACCGCTCGAATTCGTCATTATTCATAGCAGCCATCCTCCTTCTTTCAAGTCGATATGTCGACCTATCGACTTGTCGAATTGCAAAGATTTGCCCTTGCATGTATATATTGTCACGACGCTGGAAAAAGTTTCAAATTCTTAAAAATTTTAACGTTTTGAAATCTGTTCTGCGTATTGCATCAGTACTTCCCTTTATATGTCAAATCTGTCAAAGCGGTACTTCTCTATATAATCATGAATTAGTGACGCTGCATAATTGACATCTGTCGCATACCCACATTGCTGTAATCCCATACATATCATTTCATAATCTGTACACCCTATAATTTCAGTATATCGCAATGTTTTTCCGCCATCAATGCTGCGAGATGCTATATAACTATTATGATCGATAATGGATTGCTCCCAGCTGTCATACGCTCTCCAGACTGTATTTTCTACTTTATAGACACTCCCATCTCCTCTCTGCTCTGTGGCAGTTTTTATATAAGTTTTTCCTGCCCATCCGTTCTGTTTTATTCCAAAAAGCGCCTTCGCTCTCTGAGCCAGCTCTGATGTTCCCCATGCTGACTCCTTAACTGCCTGCGCAACGACCACTGAGGGCAGCATGATTCGCCGCTCCTGCCAGTCCCGCATTGCGATCGCCCCAACATATTCATCAAAAGGAATATGGTCATTCTCAACTTGATTGTGTATTCCTTTATAAATAGCTTCCGCAATGACTGCCTCCCCGCCCGCCTGATGATATACTTGTACATCCTCAACATTATCGCAGAAACATACCTCTATTAAGATGGCTTTTGCCGTTGTCTTTCGTATCACATAAAGACCGCTGCCATCCCTGACACCCCTGTTTTCAAAACCAAGCTGTGACAAATTCCCACATATATCAAGTGCATCCTGATATTTCCTGCCCTTATAAGTGTACACTTCTACTCCCTTTGCCATATGTCCAACTGACGCATTAAAATGAATACTGACAAAAAAATCAAGTTTCTCATTAGTGGCAAAATCCACAACTGCCTTCAAATATGCAGCCTGCGATACTGCCCTGTCAATAGTACAGTCTATCACTGATACTCCGCCGTTTTTTAAGATTTCCATTAACGCAACCCCGACTTTTCTTGTATATTCTGACTCATTAAGAAATCCAACTGCTCCGCAGCCAGCTCCTTCTATCGTATGTCCACAATTCACGCCTACTACCATTTAATTTTCCTCCTGATTCTCTTTCAACTCTGGTAAACCTGCAATGGATGTAAGTAGAGAAAGAATCCCAGCCAACACCGAAGCAGATAACACTATATTCCAGTCTACACGATTCACTGCTACATTTGTCCCTATCATAGCGATAGCAGTCTGTGCCATTGTTTTTAATGCCCGTATGCCCGCCGCTCTGCACCATATCCTGATCTTCACATCATCCAGCTTATCCCTCCTAGGTCGCCGACATAACCGCCGACAAAATTGCTCCTACCACTCCACTGACAATCGCTGTAAGCACAGCAGTTTTTAACAATTTGACAGTCTCAAACGGTACTTTCTCAAGCATCTGTATGCGCTTATTCTGTTGTTCCATATCCGTCATTAGACTTTCTATACTCACTGTAATTCTGTTCATTGAGATCGTAAGCTGCTCCATGTCTTTCGTTCTGTGCCTAAGTGATTCAATCTCATGCTCATGCGCTTCTAGCTTTACTGCAATTTCCGTATTGTCCATGTTCATCCTCCTTTCTTTTCATATATCAAAGAGGAATTTTCAGGGAAACTGTAAACATGCTTTTCTGCGTCTGTGTGCAAAAAAAGAACTGAACATCGATGTGCTCAGTCCTTCTCATTCTAACTCCTTATTTCATTATTTATCAGGCATCACGTAAGTATCTGTCTCTGCGTATCTCGATGTCTCTACGGAATCTTTGATGATATAATGTGTTCCTTTTACCCTATACTTCCCCCCAATTTCAGGCGCTTCCAAAATAAATCCGCCAAAGTATGCATCTGTATTTTCGGAGTACTCACTCCTAAGAACAATCTCTTTCCATTTTAATCCTTTTTTCTGTTGCAAAGTCATATTGCGTACACCAATCTTATCCGCTATCCCACGACAAGTTGTCGAATACACAACTATCAGCTCTCCGTTACTTTCGGAAATACATATGTCACAAACTCCCAAATCAGAATAGGGTTGGATGGTCTCATCAAAAGTCAGATCAAAATATAATCGTTCCGCCTCCGCAGGTGTCAATATCCTTACATTTATTTGCTCATCAGGCAACTCTCTGGCAAAAACCGGTGAAGGAATCATTAATAAAATAACCACACATATTA
>CAMWJQ010000488.1 GCA_947174615.1 uncultured Lachnospiraceae bacterium | reverse complement strand
CAAAGTTCCTGAAGGTTGCTGATCGCAAAGATCGTCCAGCTAATCAGAATATAAAAAATCATGTAGGTATGTGACAATAGCTTTGCGATAAGGTGGTCTGCGTTCAGCCAGCGCAGCGTTATGTTTTTCTCGATAATCTGTAGGACAAAGATAAAAACTCCCCAGAGAATAAAGTTCCATGCCGCGCCGTGCCAGAAGCCTGTGAGAAACCATACAACCAAGAGGTTGAACACTGTCCGTACAGTTCCTTTGCGATTGCCGCCAAGCGGAATGTACACATACTCCCGAAACCAAGCGCCGAGTGTAATATGCCATCTGCGCCAGAAATCTGTGACACTTCGAGCCATATAGGGGTGCTGAAAGTTCGCCGGCATATAAAAACCAAGCATTTCGCCAAGTCCGACTGCCATCAGAGAATACCCACAGAAATCAAAATACAGCTGCATGGAGTAGGCAAATGCGCCCAGCCATGCAAGCGGGGTTGAGACACTCTCAAAACCGATCGTACAAACTTCATTCCATAAAGTGCCAATGCGGTTTGCGATGATCACCTTGTATCCAAGACCAATTATAAAAGTCTTGAGACCATTGTCAAACCCATGAATAGAAATCGTGCGCTCCTTCAATGCATTCCGGATATTGGAGTAGACGACGATTGGTCCGGCAATCAATTGAGGAAACATGCACAAATAAGCGCCAAGGCTGACATAGGACTGGTCTGCTTTTGTCCGCTCAAGATATACATCAATGACATAGGATGCAATCTGGAACGTGTAGAAACTGATTCCAAGCGGCAGCGTGATGTTGAGCGTATAAAACCGCCAGTGGATATTGAGCAGTCTCAAGACAGCGTTGATATTCTCAATAAAGAAATTGGTGTATTTAAAAAAGAGCAGAAATCCAAAATTATAGGCGAGTGATAAAACAAGCAGCAAGGTCTGCTCAAGTTTTCTTCCGTGAAATCGTTCTATGCCCTTGCCAAACAAAAAGTTTACAGTGATGGAACACAGAATCAGGAACAGGTAGTAAGGCTCCCCGAAGCTGTAAAACACCAGACTTCCCAGAAATAGAAGAAGATTTCGGCTTTTGGCGGGAAATATATAATATAAAACCAAAAAGATTGGTAAAAAAACAAAAATAAAAGAAAGGCTGCTAAAGACCATGATGCTCCCCCATAAATCATGATGTAAAACAAATATATCATAAAAGCATGAAATACCTGTTGGTTCACAGGTATCTTTTGCTGAAACAATAATTATTATAGCAAAAATAAAAGTATAATTCCATAGAATTATTCAATTTTATTATACAAACAATATTGTTAATCAATGAATAAAATATAGCAGATTCAACATGAAAAGAGATAGTCATATGGTTACTGGTACGAAGGGAACAGTAACGTCATACTCATGTATATGCATTGGAGAAAGGAATATGTTCTTGCAGGGAATATAAAAATTTGTTACAGTAGTGTGTATAGAATCATATCGTTAAAAATTTTTGATAAAGAGGCAAAGAATCATGAAACGATCCCGCAGAAAATATAGGATAAGGTTAACAGCTGCTGTGATGGCGGCAGTCTTATTTACAACAGGATGCAAAATAAAAATAAATGAACATGCGAACACAAAAATTGTGCTGACAATGGGTTTTGACAAAGACGAAGTATTCCGCATTGATAAGATCTCATGCCGGCTGCCGGAGATCCTGGTCTATCTTACCAATACAAAGAACCAGTATGAGCAGGCGCTCGGCAGTCAGATCTGGCAGACTTCCTATAAGGGAGAGACACTGGAAGATAATGTAAAGGAGACAGTCCTTGCACGGATTGCACGCATCAAGGCAATGAATCTCTTGGCAGAAAAATATGAGATGACACTCTCGGAGGAGGAGATCAGCGATGCCAAGACGGCTGCAAAGCAGTATTATGAATCTTTAAATGACAGGGAGCGGGAGCTTTTGAGCGTAGATGAAAAACTTCTGTGCGCCATGTACGAAGAGTATGCCCTGTCGGGAAAAGTATATGATTATCTCATCGCGGACATCAATCCTGAGATCAGTGACGACGAGGCGAGAACAATTACGGTACAGCATGTGCTGATTAAAACATATATGCAGAATGAGTCAGGGGATTATGTTCCTTATTCGGAGGAGGCAAAGAAGGAGGCATACCAGAGAGCACATGAGGTACTCAGGAAGGCGAAAGCAGGAGAGGAGTTTGCCGGGCTGGTCGCCGCCTACAGTGAAGACAGCAACTCGACATATTCTTTTGGAAAGGGGACGATGGAGGCGGCGTTTGAAGAAGCCGCATTTAATCTTGGTACGGATGAGATCAGCGGCATAGTGGAGTCGGAACATGGTTATCATATCATCAAATGCATCAGCACGTTTGACAGGGACGAGACAGACAGGAACAAAGTAAAGATTGTGGAGCAGCGCAGAAAAGAGGTTTTTAATGAGGAGTATTCGGGTTTTGTGGAGGGGCTTACCAGAAGTCTGAATGAGAAGTTGTGGGCATCTGTGGGATTTATAGAGGACGAGCAGGTGACGACGAGCAGTTTTTTTGACGTGTACCACGAAGTCTTTTCTTAATGAAGTTTTTAAATAAAGAAGATAATCTAAAGGAAATATAAACAAAGTGTAAATTATTAGCACTCAGATAGATTGAGTGCTAATTTTCGCTTGACTTTTGCATTTTGGGGTATTAAACTATCTAACAGACAGGGCAATACCCTTGATATAAAC
>CAMWJQ010000487.1 GCA_947174615.1 uncultured Lachnospiraceae bacterium | reverse complement strand
ATATTTGTACTGATATAATGAGGTCATAGCCAAAAGGAAAGGCATAAGCATCTCATGCTTAGAGTGTAGGTTCGAATCCTACTGACTTCTTATAGAATGGGAAGCCTTTTTTAGTGAATTTAAATATTTTTAAGATGCAAATTTTATCATATGTAAGCGCAAAGTATTCCGGCGTAGTGACGTCGTAGCAATCTAGACTCATAATACAAATAGGAAATGCAAGCGTTTTACTCCATTTCGGATTGCCAGCACTAGCAAAACGCAAGCATTTTACTCTACTTTTGGAGGCTAGATTATGAGAGCAACCCGTATTCCGGCAGATGAACAATTCCGATTGATTATGGAGTGCCGTGCCAGCGGTCTTACCGACCATGAATGGTGCTTACAGAATGATATCAAGCCCGGCACCTTTTATAACTGGGTAAAACGTCTTCGTCAAAAGGGGTGTACTGAAATCCCTGATGCTATAAAAGGACACGTCCCTCATCGTCAGGAAATCGTAAAAATTGAAATTACTCTGCCCGGCACAAACGAAACCGCAATCTCCACTGTTCAAGATCAAAGCGACCTTCCCTTACAGAATGGGGTAATGGAGCTTTCCATTGCCGGTGCTGTTCTTCGGATTCCGAACGGAACCAATCCGATTCTGCTTAGGAAAACTCTTCATATCCTGAAGGAGTTATCATGTTAGGCGACATTTCGGTCGCGGATGAGATTTATATCGTCCGTGGCTACACTGACATGAGACGTTCCATCGATGGTCTCTGTGCTATCGTGCAGGACAGGCTTCACATGGATCCAAGACAGCGGGCACTGTATCTGTTTTGTGGAAAACGCTGTGATCGTCTGAAAGCCTTACTCTGGGAAGGAGATGGCTTTCTCCTTCTGTATAAGCGGATGGAAGCTCAGGGGCGTTTCCGCTGGCCGAGGAACTGTGAAGAAGTAAGGACACTTACCTGGCAACAATTCGACTGGCTTATGTCAGGCCTTGAAATTGAGCAGCCAAAGGCTTTCAAGGTGCCGGAAAATGTGGATAACATTTCCGCATAATCACAAGAAATATCTCGGTTCAAATACTTATCCACAAGTTGCCGAAAAGCCTGAAAATACGCAATGTCATTAACTTAAGAAATCTTTTACATTTTAAATTGTAGAAGATTCCTTTTTTCTGTATTTTGCTGTAAAATAAAAATAGAAAACTGATATTCTTCTTTTCCATAAGGCAGGTGATTTTATGAAAAAATCTCAAAAGCGGGCCTGTTGTGATGTCAGTTTGATCCGTCAGGCTGAATTTCAGAATTTTTGTAGAAATGGGAATCCATCATCTTTTATAAGAAATCGAAAAATGCCTTTAACAGATCTTCTATTTACTATGCTGAATCGAAAGGGGATTACATTGAGTTTGGAATTGCGCAATTATATGAAAACGGCACATCCGGGAATAGAGATATCAAAGGCTGGTTACCTGAAACAGCGAATGAAACTTAATCCGCTGGCTTTTTATGAACTTTACCGTCATCATAACAGAAATTTTTATGCAGAACCCGGGTTCTCTACCTTCCAGGGATATTTAGTATTGGCTGTGGACGGTTCAGGGATCAATATCCCCACTACGAAGGAAACACTGAAAGAATTTGGGACTTCCAGCAGAAAAGGGACAAAGCCACAGGCTTCCATAGGACTTGGATGCCTGTATGATGTCATGAACCGCATGATTCTGGAAAGTGACTGCTGTAAATGTAAGTTTGATGAAATGCGGCTGGCAGAAGAACAGATCGACCGTGTATCTGAAACAATCGGCGCATCACAGCCGTTTCTGGTCGTCATGGACAGGGGTTATCCCCAATGTCATTTACTTAACCTCAGATATTAGTGTGATCCGTTGTTTTCGAACAGATTTTCTATCAACTTAAGAAAAAGAGAGGAGATTTTTATTCCCAAATGCGGATGGAATTCTGTAAAATTAGGAGTACTCCTGATTTTGTGGTGCAATGTCTGGATTTATGACAATAGAATGGCATAACAACAAGACGAATTTATAAATTTGAAAAAATCATTTTCATTCGTCTCATTTTGAGGTACAATTATTATGCTTAGGTTTGTTTTTGTTAATTTCGATAACAAAAACTGATTGGAAGTTTGAACCTTGCTTGACGTGCGAAGGTTCGTCCAGGCCTGACCGACAGGATATTCTGTGCGATCAGGCCTTCCACATCTAATATTGCTGCCCCCCTCATGTATTCTCAAAAAGTCCCGGCATGTTTTGATTGCTTCTGAATAGTTGACCTGATATACATATTTTCTCTTTTTTTCAGGAATCTCTACTGCCATGGCTATTTCTGAACAGAAGTTATACAGGACTGCCCTCGCCCATACTTCTTGTACAATGTATTCATATTTCTTGGAATGAAATGCTTTGAGGCACAGCGGGTACTTCAAATCGCGGAAAGAAGTTTCCTCATTCCTTATGCCGACATTTTTTTAATACCGATATTTTTAGATATATGCTGTAGCAATGCATCCCCACCACAGCATATATCGGCATTAATTATTTAAGCCCCGCCAGTTTCTTGAGTACAGCTTCATTATCTGCATATTTGAATGCAGTATCATCTTTAAATACGGATTCTTCCTTTTCACCGAGTTTTCTTTGCGCCTGCCGTTTCATTTCGTCAGTTGCCCTTGCATAAATCTGGGTTGTTTCCATGTTTGAATGCCCAAGCCATTCCGACACAAGCGGTAATGGAACTCCTGCTAGATAAAGATGC
>CAMWJQ010000486.1 GCA_947174615.1 uncultured Lachnospiraceae bacterium | reverse complement strand
GAACTTCTGTCAATGCACCTTCTGCTGTCTGCACTGCACTGATACCATCTTCTGCATTCAGAGATGCCTGTGTAAGTCCTCTGATCTGCTTTCTCATTTTCTCGGAAATTGAGAGACCTGCTGCATCATCCGCTGCTCTGTTTACTTTGTAGCCTGATGATAACTTCTCTGTTGACTTGTTGAGTGTTCCCTGTGTGATGCTCAACATTCTGTTTGAATTCATTGCTCTAAGATTGTGCTGTACTACCATAATAAATACCTCCTTGTGTTTACACGGTATCAGATTTGCCAAAGCAACTGGCAAATCTTACCTCGGACAAATCCTTTTGCCCGGGCGATTCCTATCGCCGATTGTTACTTTGTTACCTTTCGCAGTTCCTTATTTAAAAATTTTACCATTTCCATTTCACCAAAGGAATCTGCATTGTACTTTACCATATTTAGTTGTTTTGTAAGTGTTTTGCTTGCTTACACTTTATATATCGGAGGATAGCAAAAAAACTTTAGCCCTATTTAGAGATTTTTTTATTTTTTTCAAATAAAACCAGAAGCAGGTGCAATTATGTAAACCTCTGCTTATCTCTAAACGTCCTAAATTCAAGGATTTGCCGCTTTTTTCATATTCATGCAGCAACTATTATATTTATTATGATTTGTACTCATTTCGTCCTGAAACAGGATTAAATTCTTCAAAATACGTTTCTGTATCTCTTAACCAGCTTCAGATCCCTGTGTACAATGATTTAGATCGAACCAGAATTGAATATCTTATAAACACTTTATCTGTTTACACTATATATATCGGAGGATCTTCAAAATATATTAGAGCTATTGTGTAAAAAATTGAAAAAATTTAAAAAATTCGAATTTATTATATAATACTGTTTAATCAGAAAGTATACACTATTCATTCATTCGTAAAAAAGGCTCCTGACCGCATCCAATGCAGCCCAAAGCCTTCATACGATGTTTTATATATTCATTCCTAAATCTGCAACGACCTTACAGCGCTTTTTATAACATGCAATTGCATACTTGCGGATATCCGTCATACCGTCGTCTGTCAGGACCTCCTCGTAATTTCTCGCATGAATCTGTTTTATGGCTTCGCGGCATGCAGTTTCAAACGCTGCGTTCTCAGCATATTTCAGTTCAATGACGATGCCGATCTCCTGCTCCTCGATCTCAATACTGATATCGCAGTATCCATCACCCGATTCGGCGTTGGATCTGACTTTCCAGCCGCTCATATTTCCGAATAGCCCCAGCAGTATTCCGTGGTAAAAATTCTCCTTCATTTCTTTTTTGGCGCTGGTATCGCGGATACTGATTGTCTTTCGCAGATAGGATGTAAACTCCTTTTCGATTGCAGCGACATCATTTTCTATAAATGCCCTGCAGAAGCTTTCCAGTTTTTGTGTATCTTTTTTGGTCTCATCCTGAAACCATTTGCGAATCTGCTGAATATATATCCAGTGAATTTCCCTGTTTGGAATGACAAGCGTTGTCTGTTCTTCCTCGTCTTTTCCAGCCTGTGTCAGATAACCTGTAATAAAAAGAAGACTCCAGAGATTGTCAAGATCCGAATCCAGATCCCGATAGGTTAGTTCCTGATGTATCATTTTTTGAATCCGACCGCCATTGATCAGATTTTCGATCTCATCCCTGGCAGTTGCGTCTGCTCTGGCTATGAACCGTCTGACGATGTCATTGCTGCTCGTATTCACCCAATAATTCTGCGGACTCATGGACGGCTGCATCTTCAGCGCATGGCAGTAGCTCACAACATCCCATGGACAGTAAATCGACAGCGCTCCAAAACGATACCCGTTATACCATTCCCTTATAACATCATATTTTTCCGTAAATCCATAATATTTGAGCATCTGTCTGACTTCTGCATCTGTAAAACCAAAATATTCATTGTACTGAACATCCTTCACTGTATATACATTTAAATTATTTAAACCTGTAAAGATGCTTTCTTTGGAAATTCTAAGGCATCCGGTCAATACTGCAAACTGGAGACTATCATTTGTTTTCAATACGTTCCCAAATATATTTCTGATCAGTTCCAGCATATCATCATAATACCCTGATTGGTATGCCTTATCAAGCGGCACATCATATTCATCAATCAATATTACTGTATTCTGTTCATAATGTTTCTGTAAAAACCGTGATATTGTCAGCAGACTGTCCCTTAAAAGTTCATCCGACATGGTAAATGCACCCGTTTTGTCAGTATGAACCATCGCCTCATACTGACTGCGCTCTGCCGCTGTCAAACTGGCGCTTTGCAGCAAAAACTGAAACCGCATTGCCTCTCTTCCAAGAACCCTGCGAAGCATTGCCTTTGCCTCTTCAAACGTCCTGCCGCTCACACTTTTTAAAGTGATCGAAACAACCGGAAACTTCCCGCTATATTCCTCACAAAGCTCTTTTCTCTCAGATATCACCAATCCGTCAAAAAGCGCACTGTCACTGCCAATTTCAAAAAAAGATTTCAGCATACTCATATTCAATGTTTTTCCAAAACGCCTCGGTCGGGTAAAAAGATTAACCTTGCTAAAATTTTCCAGAAGATCACGAATCAATCCCGTCTTATCGATATAGTAAAACCCCTGTGTACGGATTTCCTTAAAATTTTCGATCCCCATTGGCAGTCTTGATTTTATCATTTTATATTTCCTCCCCGCAGAACAGCTCTCCCACTTAACCTTAATTTTTTACATTATAGCAAATTACACCCGCTTTTCCAACTATGATTATAGAAGT
>CAMWJQ010000485.1 GCA_947174615.1 uncultured Lachnospiraceae bacterium | reverse complement strand
GTTTCAGAATGAAGATACCCCGAACGATGCCGGAAAAGAGACTGGCGCAGCGGCTGCTGTCACCAACGCCATACAGACTTCCACCTTTGGATTTATGGTCTGCCTGGTTTTGCTGCTCATGGTTCTGCCAATGCGCCTTGTTATAAAAAAGTGTATCTGGCACTACCGCTATAACCATGCGAACCGCAGCGACAAACTGCTGATGCGGTATCGGCGGATAGTCCGCAGACATTTTTCAAAAGAACTTGCAGGTGCGAAAAATTTTGACGAGCAGGCGGCTTTGCTTGTCCAAAACGGCGTTTTGCTGCTGGAGGACCCTAAGCTGGAATGCTTGGTTAAGACCCTTAACAAAGCAGCTTACGCGCAGGAGGAGCTCTCGCAGGAGGTATTTGAAGAGGCGGTCAGATATTTACAGGTGTAGAAGCATCTCATTTATTCCTGCGCCAAGATCCCCGCAATTTTCTTAATCATTTCATCCTCTTTCAGCCGAAACTTAATCTCTACCCTTCTGGAAGCCGACATATCCACTTCCTGAGTGGGATTTCCTGCACTGTCCTTTTGGTAGACCGGAGTACTCCATGATTTCCCATTGACAGTCAGAAGCTTTTGTAACTGTGTGATCTTTGTCTCGCTGAGTCCGTTCCTCTTGTCCAGACAGAAATCTGCCACCGCATTTGCGCGCTCATAGGACAGCTCCATATTGCTCTGATAGCCTCCGTCTGTATCTGTATGTCCCTCAATGATAATCTCGGCAATATAATCGCGAAACTGGTCCTGAAGCAGCACGTCGAGATATCTTGGAATAATGTTTTGCAGCGTCTCCTTGCTCTCTGCTGTCAGCGAGGCGCTGTTATAACGAAAAAGCACATCCGAAGAGAATGTGATGGAGCCTGTCTGCGCATCCACTTTCATCGTAGAATTGCTGAAAGCTGATTGAAGCGCCCCGATAATATCCGTGCGGATACCAACGATATCCTGCAGCTCCTGTTTGGTCGTTGTCAGCTCCTGCTTCGCATTTTCGATCTCTAAGTAGGCATTGTTTAATTCCTCCTGTGTCAGAGCCGCCTGTTCGTAAGCCTGCTGTAATTCCGCCAGCGACAAGGCAAGCTCCTCATTGGACTTCTCCAGCTCTGCCTTGGAAAATTCCAAATCTGCGATTGTCGCATCTAACTTGCTTTGTGCCGTGTTCAGATCGAGTCTCGTCCGATCGAGATCAGTTGTCTTCTGTCTGTATATCGCGAGCGTTATCGCGATCAGCAAAATAAATATCAGCAAAAGCGCCGCCATCATATCTGAATACGACTGCCAGTAACTGTGCTCCGCATATACTTTTCTATTTCTTCGCCTATTTTTCATATAAATTCCTCATCTGCTCAAATGTATATAGCTGACTGCTGATCTCATCGCTCATATCACTGCACAGATCTGCCAGCATTTCCTTCTGGTCATCAAGCTGCCTGGCAAACACCTCCTGACGTTCCATGACACTGGAGAGCGCCTCCTGTACACTGCGGTTTACTTCCACTAAGGTTGTGACTGCGTCCACCATCTCCGAAACATTTGCCGCACTGGCAGCCTGCGATTCCCCCGCATTTTTCAAAACATTCCCAAGTTTCTTAAAATCCGTATCCAAAGCCGCATGCATCTGTTGTGTAAATTGATCTACGATACGCCCCACGCCTGCTGTCTGCTCCATCGCATTGCCTTTCATCACATCAAGCATCTGCCGCAGGGAGTTTGCCATTCCTGCCTGATAGACAAGCATCGTAGCAGCAGTCTCATCCTCATTCATGACAGACGGCTGTGTCGTCTGGCGAAATACATTTAAAAATTCATCCAGCGTCTGATATGCATCGGACATCAGACTTCGGTAAATAATACTAAACACCAATGAGAAGAAAATCCCATATACCGACGTATGAAAAGCCACTTTCATACCGGAGAGCAAGGAGCCCACATTATCAGAAATCGTAAAAATATCATCTCCGCTGAATGCGCCAAGCCCCATAGACAAGCCTAGAAATGTTCCCAAAATCCCCATGCCTGTCAGTGTTCCCGGAACACCAGAATTATAGAAATTCATGCCTACTCGGTCCAGAAAATCCTCATTGATATATTCTTCCAGATCGCAGGAAAAACCTGAACGCCTCCTTGTCCTTGAACCTTTTACCCGCAGGCGATACTTATTGAATGCCTCCTGCAGGTCTTTTTGCTCAAAAAACGCTGTATCTTCTTTGTAATCTGCCCAAAGATTGTTCTCGTCCGCCTCCTTATACTCCTCCTGCAGACGCAGACTGACATCTTCCAACTCGCGCGTAACCTGCCCCAGTCTGCCAAAACTAATAGAAGATATACCAAAAAGAATCCCAATAATCATTAAAAATCCGATATTGATAATGAGATTGACAGAAGTTTCCCACTCTCCTGTAAATACGCCGTTTAGATACAGCACAAAAGCCACTACAATGACATATAACATAAATAGTACATAATACTGTTTCCTTTTCATCCCTGTTCCCATCCTTTTCCTTTCGTATACTAATCAGTTCTCTTCCTACAGTTCCTTATTATTTCAGTTCTCTTGAAAATGATTCTTACAGTTTCTGGCTGTCTGTAATTTGTTTCCAGATCACTGATTCCTATTTACAGTGTATTCTTTTTTACTGATTTATTCAACACAAAAAGCACACTTTATTCATCAATTACATGACGAACAAAAATGTGCTTTTGATAAATATACATCCCTCTCCCAATCCCAGCCAGAAATTCAAACACTCCTGCTACATCGAGTC
>CAMWJQ010000484.1 GCA_947174615.1 uncultured Lachnospiraceae bacterium | reverse complement strand
TTACCATACTCTTATTTTGAAGGAATGTCAACACATTTTATTGAAAATTGTAATATGTCTTTTCTGAAAACGGAATCTATAATCGGCACCTGAAATCAGACAGTCACAATGCATTTACAGACTTGAAAAAAAATGATATGATTGACAAAAGTATTACAAGAGAATTTTTGTGAAAGGATATAATGACGATATGGAATTTCTTTTTCTTGGCGGTGCTATGGAGATTGGCGCCAGCTGCATTTATGTGAAAGCAGGAGGCAGGCGTATTCTGCTCGACAGCGGTATTCGCCAGTCTGCCGCAAAGGACCCGCTGCCTGACTTCCGCACGATACAGGAGCAGGGTGGATTGGATGCAATGATTGTCAGTCATGCGCATATGGATCACATTGGGACACTTCCAATAATAAGTAAAGCCTACCCCGCTGCGAGGATTTATATGACCGTTATGACAGCCGAGCTGACGCGTGTGCTGCTTTATGACAGTCTGAAAATTATGGCATGCCGGGAAGATGAGATTCCGCATTACACCGAGCAGGATGTTTTAAACATGCTAGAGCGTGTTGTGCCTGTGCGGTATCAGGCAGAACTGTCAATATTGGAGGACGTCTGTCTTACGTTCTATCCGGCAGGACATATAGCAGGAGCAGCGTGTGCGTATCTTGCCACCAAGGAAGGGACATTATTCTATTCAGGGGATTTTGCATCATTTTCACAGCGCACGATCGAGGGAATCCATATACCGAAGCTCCGACCGGATGTCACCATCGTGGAGACGACTTACGGCAACAGGCTTCATGCCAACAGGCAGGTGGAAGAGCGGCGGCTTGTGGAACTGGTGCGGGAGTGTGTGGAGAAAGGGCAGAAAGTACTGATACCTGCTTTTGCATTGGGGCGGTCGCAGGAGGTTTTGCTGATTCTGCGCGCTGCAATACAAAATGGAGAACTTCCGGCTGTTCCGGTATATGTAGACGGTATGGTGCGCGATATCAATATCGTATATACCCGCAATCCGACGTTCCTGAAGAATGCGCTTGGAAAACGGATTTTGCGCGGCGGTGAGCCATTTTACACAAAGGAAATCCAACCAGTCCTGCTCAGCCAGAACAGAGAAGAGCTTCTGGAAAGGAAGGGGGCGATGGTCCTGGTGTCCAGCTCAGGGATGCTGACAGGCGGACCGAGTATGCTGTATGCCAAAAAGCTGGTTCAGTCGGAGGATGCGTGCATTATAGTCACTGGATATCAGGATGAGGAGTCCCCAGGGCGGCAGCTGTTGAATCTGTTGGAAAACAAAGAGGAGTGCAGGATTACGCTGGATGGTACGTCTCTTCCGGTAAATTGCCGTATCGAGCAGGTGGGATTGTCTGCGCATGGGGACAAATCAGAAATCACGGCACTGCTCGAGCGGCTGTCTGCACGTCAGGTATTTCTCGTTCATGGAAATGAGGAGACAGTGTGTGCGTATGGAAAGGAGCTGGCAAAGGAGGATTACCGCCGCCATATCTATCTGCCGGAATGCGGGCAGACCTATCGTGTGGAGATTCGAAAGAAACGTCAGCAGTTGGACAATACACTTCCCTGCACGATGCAGAAGACAGAGGATTTTACTGCAAAGGATGCACCCCTTCTGTGGACGTATTGGCGTGAACATTACTTTGGCAGGCGGTTTCCCATATCACAGATTGCTGTGATATGGTATGGCGGACAGCAGTCGGAGGATACGCTGCAGGCAATGCAGGAAATTTTGTCTGAAAGCCCGTATTTTTCACTGAATATGCGCCAGATGTTTCTGTTCGAGACAAATTCGGAGGAGGAGGTCGAGAAGGCGCTGACGCCGAAGGGAAAAACCATGCAGGACATAGAGCTTCTGGTGCAGGAGTATTTTGCAGCGTTTTCTTATCGGAAAATTGGCTATTACCAAGACCGACAGGAAGTCGTCTTGCAATTTGACTATCCGGATAGTATTGACAGGGCGCTGTTTCAGAGCGCTGCGGCAGTGTTTCAGGAGAATACAGGCTGGACGATCAGCCTGAACCCTTCTATGAACCATACTGCTGCGGGCAGCCTGCTCTGCGCTGCATTTGGCAGCCGGCTGCAAAAGACATCGTACTATATCGATAAAAAACAGTATGCTGTGACTGTATCGGGGGAGGAGGACAGCGATCGTGAGTCTGCAGAGGCATTTTACAGACAGACGGGATGGCAGCTATATATTAATGGAGCGTGTCTGAGCGGTGAAAGGACGGCGGAGAGATCGGCGGGGAATCAGACCGCAGCGCAGAAATCCGATATGGAATTTTTGCCGGAGAATGAAGCCATTCAGCCGATCGAGCAGAATCTTGCATTTTCGTGTATCGAACAGAGCTTTGCAGGATTTCCAGACCAGATTGAAAAGAAGAGCATCCGGCAGGATGAAAGAGGAAAATATCTGGAATTTAGCTTTATCTCGCCGATGGTCGGTCTGCGGTATCGGGAGGAGATTCAGCGGATTGCAGACCAGATTGGGTGGCGAATTCTGATTGCCGATAAAGTCAATCAAAATGCTCTGTTTCAGAGAATCAGGATGCTCTGTGCAGAATACGGCGTAGCGCTTGCGAAGAATCCGTCATACATACCAGAGCGAAGAGTCGTGGTGGTAAAGGTATCAGAGGCGGCAAATACAGAAAAACAGTCGGCTGTCGCGGAGGCATTTCTGGCGCAGACGGGATGCGCATGTGAGTTTGGATGATAGCTATGTACAATGTTACTTTTCACACCCACGCCAAAGTAGTGGAAATCATGCGCCAAATGGATGCACT
>CAMWJQ010000483.1 GCA_947174615.1 uncultured Lachnospiraceae bacterium | reverse complement strand
TATGAGTCAGGGTTATATATGCCATATCATTTAAAGACATTGCAAAATTTGGTACAAAGCGTCCGTCCATAATATCGATATGAAAGGAGTCGATGCCTCCATCCTCCAGATCCTTTACCTCTTTTTCCAAGTTACCGTAATTGGCACACATCATAGATGCGGTTAATTCGAAATCCATCTCTGTTATCTCCTTATCGTTTCTGCCTTTAGTAAAAAATCCATCTCTGTCGGCTTCATATCTACACTAACATCCTGCACTCCGTATGCACAATATTGAGCCTGTCCGCATTCTTCATAAAGTAAAGCGTCTCTAACGTTTCTCCAAGATATCCGATATAGCGGTCATTTCTTATACTTCCTTTGGGAATACTCAGTTCCTCTGTTCTAAAAAGAATCGGAAACAGCCACTCACAGTACTCCCGCAGAACACTCTTCTTTGCCAAAATAAGATTATAATTGTACAAATACTGCTGCCCAAGAATTTGGGGTAATGCCGCCGCATATTCCGGTTGCAACTCCTCAAGCGCCTGCAGCGCCGCTTTCCAATCCATTTCCTTTAAGTATCTCTCATGATGGGCACTGATGTCAGGCTCATAAGGCAGCGGATATGGAAGCACTGCGTCTACACCATTATCCACAAGCCTCAACAGATCATCGTTTCCTAATACAAATCCTCTCCTATACTGGCAAAGACTGAAATACTGTACTGTCTCATTACTCGCAGAACCATCAGGCAAAAGTTTATTCTTCCATATCCAGTACAGAGCCGTCAGTTCACAGTAATTACCGTTTTTTTCGGAAATATTTACACCTGTATTGTCCATAAGATCATCTGCACGCGGAAGATTCTCAGCCGCCCCGACTTGTATCGGGAATAGATACGGAGGCAGGGAACTAATTTCTCGAAGCGGTTTATCCATTTGAGACTTTGCCTGATACATTCTTACAAACGGCATGTGGTACCCCACCGGCAACGCAGCAAGCGGCAGAAATCTTCCAAGTTTTGCATGGTAGATCTGCATCAACTCCACACGACGCTCATATGTCATCCGTCTATAGCAGCGGAAACCGTAATTCTCCAATATCTCCTCTATGTCCGATTGCACCTTTTCCGGTGTGGCAATCAGGACTTCCATATCCTTCTTTTCTTCATCTGAAGTTTCTTTTGCAAAAAGAATCAGTTCTTTCACGGGAATGCCTCCAAGTACAGAAGGATTCCCTGCCATATGCGTCACTAGAAAACAGGAAATTTCCCGTTTGGGATATAAGGTTTGTATTGCTTTGTATGCGCCCAAGGCATAGCCTTGGGCACCGTAAATGGCAAGTTTCATCTATTATTCACCCTTCTTCCTCTGTCCGAAACATCAGAATGCAACATCTGCCGGCTCATGGCAGACCGCTGATTACCCCTGACAGATTTTTTTCAAACGCCTCCATAGAGAATACTTCTTCATAGACCTTTTTTGCCTGTATTCCCATCTTCGCAAGGCAGCTTCTGTTTGCAATACACCATCGAATCTGTCTTGCAAGACCGATAGCATCTCCGCTCTTAAACACCAATCCATTCTCACCCTGCCTGATAAATGCTGCCGTCCCTGTCGCATCCGATACCAGGCAGGGTACGCCGTGCATCATTGACTCTGCCGCCACTGTCGGCATCGGATCCTCCCTGGAAGGACAGATTAGCATATCAGCGGCATTTAGGACAGCATGGATCTCCTCTCTCCCCACAGATCCCATCACAATAATCTCCGGCACAGCCTCTGCCTGCTGCTTAAACCGCGCTGCCATATACGAGCTATCCTGCCCGACAAAATAAAAAACCGCCTTCTCCCTCTCATCCTTCGAAAGAAGCCCAGCCGCTTCAAGCAGAATATCCTGTCCTTTCCTTTCCTCGATAAAGCCAATTGTCACGAAGCAGACTTTCTTTCCCACATCTTTCCTTTTTTCCGCAGGTCTTGCCGTATTTGGCACGCCGTAAATAAGCTCCCCAACAGGCAGGTTTGACCTGATTTTATGTATAGCCTGTTCGGGCACAGGACCTACGGAGAGCACCGTCAGATTTTTCTCCGATATTCGTCCAAGAATCTCCCCGTCTACCCCGTCATAAAAAAAAGAAGAATCATGTAGCCACCATATGACGGGGATGTCTGTATTACGCTCTGACAGAAAAATATAGTAATTGATAGCATTACACACAATCAAACGCGCACTTGAAAGCCACTCCGTCTCCCACATCGTCGCAAGCTGCAGGTTCGGATCAATCACAACAGGAATCCCTTCCTCAATAAGCTTCTCTCTTAACGGACCGCCCATCATGGAAACAAATAGGGGTATTTCTCCTTTTTTTTTCAAACATAAGGCCATATGGTAAAGTGCCAGTGCTGTTCCGCCCAATGCAAGATCTGTTGATAACAACGAAAACCTTTTTCCAGCCTCTGCCTTAAGCGCTTCTCTCTGAACACCATAACATGTTATCTTTTGCCGATTTACCTTTACATTAATTAATTTCCGCAAGTCGTAGAAATGGTAAATTCTTTCTTCCTGCACGCCAAGCTCCATAAGCTGCCTTTTCATGGCTTTCACATAAAAACTCATAATGACAATTGCATCAAAGATAAGCTTCACGCCATCTGAAGGAGGCAAAACTTCTATCCCGTCAATAAAAGTATTCTGCTTTGCAGACGAATTGTCCAGAAGAGCTACGACCTCTTCCTTTGCAAGCCACTTCTTATACCTGCTATAATACTCTCCAGTGCCGAATATCAGACATTTCATCCTTTTTCCCTCCCACTTCCCCACC
>CAMWJQ010000482.1 GCA_947174615.1 uncultured Lachnospiraceae bacterium | reverse complement strand
GCACACAATGAATATTCTGAGGCGGTAAGTTACCTTGAGCGTGCACTTGCCATTCATTCAGAAGATTTGGATGTGAGGTTTTTACTCGCAAAATATTATGAAAGGAATGGACAGCAGCAGAGTACAATCGCTCTTTTGGTTGAAATTCTCGATACTGACAGCACCTATGCAAAGAGAGATGAAGTTTATGACATGCTGTTAGAGATTTTTGAGTCCAAGAAAGATTATGAGAAGATTGATGATATTTTAAGACACTGCGATGTACCGCGGATTTTGTCAAAATATAATAAGTATGCTGCGCTAAAGCCAGTCTTTAACAAACCAGGCGGAGTATATGATGAGCTGATTTCCATTTCATTAAAAGGAAATACGACAGGATCTGTATACTATACATTGGATGGTACAACACCATCAGAAAATTCAGACGTGTACGATATGCCAATCTTGCTTGAGTCAGGAGATTATACTATCAAGGCAATGTTTGTGAATATGTATGGCATTGCAAGTGAGGTCGAAACCCAGCATTATCATATAAGTTTGTCAGCGCCAGATAGCCCAGTAATCAATCCAGACAGTGGCACATATGTGGAACCTTTATTAATTGAAGCGTATCATGACTACAGTACAAAAGTTTATTATACTACAGATGGCTCTGCTCCAAATAAAGGCAGTAAGCGGTATACAGACCCGATTGAAATGCCTTATGGCATTAGTAATTTTTCATTTATTGCGATTGATGAATCGGGGCTTGGCAGTGAGGTGGTCAATAGGACATACCATTTGGAAATACAGGCAAATTTTGACCCTGAGCTTGCCTTGCAGGTGTTGAGGAACAATCTATGGGCTAGTGGTAAACTTTTGAACGTGGAGGGCAATGTGCCCAATAAATTAGGTATAAATCAGTATAAAGTTCGAACGCTGTTTAAGGCAAATGATACGATCTATTACATTGTTTATGAAGAATATCTGGATACGATAGGAAATGTGCATGATACCAATAATATCTATGCGATTGACGCAAACACGGCGGATTTATTTAAGGCTTATAAAGTAAATGAAGGCAGTTATACATTGCAGCCCTTTGCGGAATTGTGAAAAAAAGTTGAAATTAAATCGAATTTCGTATACAATAATAGCTATGTGTAGAATTTAGACAATTTTCCTTTAGAGCCTGTGCATAAAAAGAAATAAAGAAAGGTATGGTGAAGCAGCGAATGTACAAGATTTTAGAAGCCAAAGAACTCACTACCAATATTTATTTGATGGTAGTGGAAGCGCCGCGCGTGGCAAAGAATTGCCAGCCAGGGCAGTTTGTGATCGTAAGAATGGATAAGGACGGGGAGAGGATTCCACTCACGATCTGCGATTATGATAGAGAGAAGGGAACGATTACCATTGTGTTTCAGACAGTGGGCGCTGAGACTGCAAGAATGCAGGCGTTAAAGGCAGGTGATTCCTTTCACGATTTTGTAGGTCCATTAGGCTGTGCGTCAGAGATGGTCAACGAGGACCATGAGGAGCTTGCGAAAAAGAAGATTCTTTTTGTAGCAGGCGGTGTCGGCACCGCACCTGTTTATCCACAGGTTAAATGGTTACATAATAAAGGCATTGCGGCAGACGTCATTGTCGGTGCAAAGAACCATGATCTGCTGATTCTTGAAAAAGAGATGGAAGAAGTGGCTGGCAATCTGTATGTCACTACAGATGATGGTTCTTATGGACGCAAAGGCATGGTTACACAGACAATTCAGGATCTTGTAGATGAAGGGAAAAAGTATGATTTGTGTATCGCCATTGGTCCTATGATTATGATGAAGTTTGTGTGTAAACTGACAAAAGAACTTGGAATCCCCACAATCGTCAGCCTGAATCCAATCATGGTAGACGGCACAGGCATGTGCGGCGCCTGCCGTGTTACAGTCGGTGGCAAAGTAAAATTTGCGTGTGTGGATGGACCTGAATTTGACGGGCATTTGGTGAACTTTGACGAGGCAATGAAACGTCAGCAGATCTATAAGACAGCAGAGGGACGGGCAATGCTGAAAGTGCAGGAAGGTGATACCCATCACGGTGGATGCGGTCAGTGCGGAGGTGAAAATTAATGGACGTGTTAACAAAAGTACCAGTACGTGAGCAAGAGGCAGCTGCCAGAGCAAAAAACTTTGACGAGGTCTGTCTTGGATATAATAAAGAAGAAGCGATGGAGGAAGCAGCGCGCTGTATTAACTGCAAGAATGCGCAGTGTATCAAGGGATGCCCGGTAGCGATTGATATTCCGGCATTTATCGAACAGGTGAAACTTGGAAATATTGCAGAAGCTTATCAGATTATCAGTCAGTCGTCGGCTCTGCCTGCCGTATGCGGTCGTGTGTGTCCTCAGGAGAGCCAGTGTGAGGGAAAATGTATCCGGGGAATCAAGGGCGATCCGATCTCCATTGGTAAATTAGAGCGTTTTGTGGCAGACTGGGCGAGAGAAAATAACATCAAGCCGGAACCGGCAAAGGAAAAAAATGGGAAAAAGGTGGCAGTGATTGGTTCAGGTCCGGCAGGTCTCACCTGTGCGGGAGATCTTGCTCGACTTGGATATGATGTCACTATCTTTGAAGCGCTTCATGAGGCTGGCGGTGTATTGGTTTATGGTATACCGGAGTTTAGACTGCCGAAGGAAGAGGTTGTGGCAAAAGAAATTGCAAACGTGGAATCTTTAGGCGTTAAAATTGAGAAAAATGTAATTATTGGCAAGTCGATCACAATTGATGAACTGATCGAGGAAGAAGGCTATGAGATGTATCTTATACACATCTGACGATGCCGACG
>CAMWJQ010000481.1 GCA_947174615.1 uncultured Lachnospiraceae bacterium | reverse complement strand
GTCTGTGAACAGTAACTAAAAATTACAAATTTTTGTAAATTTCCTTGATAAATTCTTGACAATTAGCCATATTATGTTTATCATTTATACATGCGGTGTGCTTTTAGCATGACAAAGGCACCAAATGAAAAGTAAGCAATTCAGTAAAGGAGAAAAACAATGAGTAAAAAGTGGGTATATTCATTCAAAGAAGGCGACATGAGCATGCGTAATCTTCTCGGCGGAAAAGGTGCAAACCTTGCAGAGATGACAAGCATCGGACTGCCTGTACCACAAGGCTTCACAATCACAACAGAAGCTTGTACGCAGTATTATGAAGACGGACGTAAGATCAACGACGAGATCATGGCGCAGGCTATGGACGGCGTAAAAGAGATGGAGGAAGTAAACGGTAAGAAATTTGGAGATTTAAAGAATCCTCTGCTTGTATCTGTGCGTTCAGGTGCTCGTGCATCAATGCCTGGTATGATGGATACTATCTTAAATCTTGGTTTAAATGACGAAGTTGTTGATGCAATGATCAAGGGCAATCCGGATCCTGCATTCGAGCGCTTTGTATACGATTCTTACAGACGTTTCATTCAGATGTTCTCAGACGTTGTTATGGAAGTAGGCAAGAAGTATTTTGAGCAGCTGATCGACAAGATGAAAGAGGAGAAGGGCGTTCAGTACGACGTAGACCTTACAGCAGCAGACTTAAAGACACTGGCTGAGCAGTTCAAGGCTGAGTACAAGAACCAGCTTGGCAAGGATTTCCCTTCCGATCCTGTAGAGCAGTTAAAACTTGCGATCGAGGCGGTATTCCGTTCATGGGACAACCCTCGTGCAAACGTGTACCGTCGTGACAATGATATCCCTTATTCATGGGGTACAGCAGTTAACGTAATGCCTATGGTATTCGGTAACCTGAACAATGAGTCTGGTACAGGTGTTGCATTTACACGTGATCCGGCTACAGGCGAGAAGAAGCTCATGGGTGAGTTCTTAAAAAATGCACAGGGCGAGGACGTTGTTGCCGGTGTTCGTACACCGATGCCGATTGCTCAGATGGAGCAGGAGTTCCCAGAGGCATATGCAGAGTTTATCAAGGTTTGTGAGACACTCGAGAATCACTATCATGATATGCAGGATATGGAGTTCACTGTTGAGAATAAGAAGCTCTATATGTTACAGTGCCGCAATGGTAAGAGAACAGCACAGGCTGCTTTGAAGATTGCCTGTGATTTGGTAGATGAGGGACACAAGACAGAGGCAGAGGCAGTCGCTATGATCGATCCTCGTAATCTTGACACCTTATTACATCCTCAGTTTGATGCAGCTGCACTGAAGGCTGCTACACCGGCTGGAAAGGGACTTGGCGCTTCACCGGGTGCTGCATGCGGTAAGATTGTATTTACAGCAGAAGATGCTGAGAACTGGAATGCAAGAGGCGAGAAGGTTGTCCTTGTACGTCTCGAGACATCACCGGAAGACATTACTGGTATGAAGGCTTCCCAGGGTATCCTCACCGTTCGTGGCGGTATGACCTCACACGCAGCCGTAGTTGCACGTGGTATGGGTACATGCTGTGTATCTGGCTGTGGCGATATCGCTATGGACGAGGAGAACAAGAAGTTTACACTGGCTGGAAAAGAGTATCATGAGGGGGATTACATCTCAATCGATGGTACAACAGGTAATATCTATGATGGTCAGATTCCTACTGTTGACGCGCAGATCGCTGGCGAGTTCGGCAGGGTAATGGCATGGGCTGACAAGTATAGAACATTGAAGGTTAGAACAAACGCAGATACACCGGCAGATGCTAAGAAGGCGAGAGAGCTTGGCGCAGAAGGTATCGGTCTCTGCCGTACAGAGCATATGTTCTTCGAGGAGGACAGAATCGCAGCATTCCGTGAGATGATTTGTGCTGACACTGTTGAGGAGAGAGAAGCAGCACTTGAGAAGATTCTTCCTTATCAGCAGAGCGACTTCAAGGCACTGTATGAGGCTCTGGAAGGAAACCCTGTTACAATCAGATTCCTTGATCCGCCTCTTCATGAGTTCGTTCCGACAGAGGAAGCTGACATTGAGAAACTTGCGAACGCACAGGGCAAGTCTGTGGAGGATATCAAGACCCTCATCGCTTCCCTGCACGAGTTCAACCCGATGATGGGACACAGAGGATGCCGTCTTGCGGTAACTTATCCTGAGATCGCTAAGATGCAGACAAAGGCTGTTATCCGCGCGGCAATCGAGGTAAAGAAAGCTCACGCAGACTGGAATGTGAAACCTGAAATCATGATTCCGCTCATTTGCGAAGTGAAAGAGCTTAAGTTTGTAAAGAAAGTTGTTGTAGAGACAGCAGACGCTGAGATTGCAGCAGCAGGCATCGCGTTAGAGTATGAAGTAGGTACAATGATCGAGATTCCCAGAGCAGCTCTCACAGCTGATGAGATCGCTAAGGAAGCTGACTTCTTCTGTTTCGGTACAAACGACCTGACACAGATGACATTCGGTTTCTCAAGAGACGATGCTGGTAAGTTCTTAAATGCTTACTATGACACAAAGATCTTTGAGAACGATCCGTTTGCAAAGCTTGACCAGACAGGTGTCGGCAAGCTGATGGAGCTTTCTCTGAAACTCGGCAAGCCTGTAAATCCGAAACTTCATGTAGGTATCTGTGGAGAGCACGGCGGAGATCCTTCTTCTGTAGAGTTCTGCCATAAGATTGGTTTGGATTATGTGTCATGTTCACCGTTTAGAGTGCCTATCGCAAGACTGGCGGCGGCACAGGCGGCGATAAACAATGTAGGAAAGTAGATTACAAATATATGTACTT
>CAMWJQ010000480.1 GCA_947174615.1 uncultured Lachnospiraceae bacterium | reverse complement strand
GCACAAATGAGAAAAAAATAGAGGAGGCAATTTTAAGGCTCTATCATTTTTCGATGAGTTATCCGTTACCGGACCAGTGGATGACAGCGCGCATGGAGGATTACCGGATTGGCGAGATCAGCGAGCTTTCGGAGAAGAAATGGTTTCAGTGTGCGCTGGCATATATCCGCACGATTTTGCAGGAGTGCAAAAACCGGCTGCATCAGGCGCTGGAGCTTGCAAACGGTGTAGGGGGTCCTATTCAATATGCAGACAATCTTGTGTCCGATCTTGGTTTGATTGAAAAGCTTCAGCGCGCGTCGGATTACAATGACTTGTATGATTTGTTCACCTACTCGGCATTTACGCGTCTTTCCGGGAAAAAAGCGGAAGGAGTGGACCCGGTTTTAAAAGAGATGGTCAAGGCGATACGCGATGAGGTGAAGAAAAATATTGCAGATCTCAAAAAATTCTTGTTTCAGATTTCTGTGGAGAACACGCTGCGCGATATGGCGGTCTGCCAAGAGTCTGTGGAGGAGTTGGTATCACTCACGCTGACCTTCAAGAAAATGCTCGATCAGTCCAAGCGCGACAGAAATGTGATTGATTTCTCGGATATGGAGCACTTTGCCCTGCAGATTCTGTTAAAGCGCGGTGAGGACGGCAGGATTATACCATCCAATACAGCGCTTGAGCTGCAGGATTATTTTGAAGAAATCATGATAGATGAGTACCAGGACTCCAATGAAGTGCAGGAACTGCTGCTAAAATGCATTTCTGGCGAGGACAAGGGGCGCTATAACCGCTTTATGGTAGGCGATGTCAAGCAGAGCATTTATAAGTTCCGTCTGGCAAGACCAGAGATCTTTATGGAAAAATATGACACATATGTCATAAATGATGAGCGCAGCAGCAATGTCAGGATTGACCTGAGCATGAATTTCAGAAGCCGCCGGGAGGTGACGGATTCGACGAATTTTATATGCAGCCAGTTGATGACAGCGAAGGTTGGCAATGTGGAGTATGATGAGCGGGCAGCGCTGTATGTGGGCGCAGCCTATCCGGAACCGGACAGGACTGATGAAAAAGACATTTATCAAACGGAGCTTCTCATAGCCACGCCGGATTCTCTTGTATCACAGGAAACGCCGCAGGAGGGAGAGAAGGAACTGCCAAAGTATTCGGAGAAGGAGATTGAGGCGGTGATGGTGGCAGAGCGCATCCATCAGCTTGTTGGAAAGTTTCCGGTCACAGATGCGGCGTCCGGGGAAGTCCGTCCGGCAAAATATTCGGATATCGTGCTTTTGTTTCGGGCGACAGCCGGATGGGATGAGGATTTCAGGAGAATTTTGTCCGAGCGCGGGATTCCAGTGCATGTGACCAGCAGAGCAGGATATTTTGAGACGTTAGAGATACAGGGAATCGTCAATTTTCTGCGCGTGCTTGACAATCCGTTGCAGGATATCCCGCTCTTTGGGGTGCTCAAACTCCCGTACTTTGGATTTACAGAGACAGAGATTGTCTATATACGGTGTTTTGCGAAGGATGCCAAGAGTCTTTTCTTATATGAACAGATACAATTCTATTATGAGAGCGTATACAAAGAAGAATTTATCAAAGAGGAAGAAACGCAAAATACGGTAAGTCAGGCGAAACTGAAACGGTTTTTAGAGATGATTGCGGCGTACCGCCGCAAGGTTGCATACACGCCGATCAAGGAGCTCTTGCAGCAGTTGATTGCGGATACGTCCTACGACGCCTACGTCGGTTCTATGCCGGGGGGCGACCAGCGGATTGCCAATATCGGACTTTTGTTAGAGAAGGCGGGGGCTTTTCAGAATACGAGTTTTTACGGGCTGTTTCATTTTATACGGTATCTTGAGACGATACAGGAGCAGGAGGTAGACTTTGGCGAGGCAAATATCCTTGATGAGAATGCGGATGTGGTGCGCATTATGACCATTCATAAAAGTAAAGGACTTGAATTTTCGATTTGTTTCGTCTGCGGACTCTCCAAACAGTTTAACCAGATGGATATGCGCAAAAGTATTCTGATGGATGTAGAGCTGGGGGTAGGTGTGGACTATATCGATCCTGAACTGCGCCTGAAACGAAAGACCATGCGCAAAAACGTGGTGGTACAGCGCATGAAGGAGGACACACGAGGGGAAGATTTGCGCGTATTGTATGTGGCGCTCACAAGGGCAAAGGAGAAACTGATTCTGACCGGCTACATCAATGATCTGGACAAAAAGATTGCAAACAATGTCTATCTCACAATGGAGTCCGCCGAGAAGCTTCCGTATTCTGTCATGATGGGCGCAGTATCCTATATGGATATGATACTTGCGGCGCTGGTGCGTCATGATTGTATGAAGACGCTGCTGGAGGAGCGTGGATTTGAATATGTCAGACACCCGATTCCTTACAGGGAGACGCCGATAGAGCTTGTGCTGTATCAGCAGGCGGAGAGTCCGGCAGAGCAGATCAGGCGCCAGCTCAAAGAGCAGGGACGCTCCATCGCCTTGGAGGATGAGCTTTCCAGAGCCGCGGCGCATTCTGACGCCGCGCTGAAGGCAGTATTTTATGAGAAACTGCACTATGTATACCCACACGCGGATCTTGAGGGACTGACTGTCAAGACGACCGTATCCGAGCTGAAAAAAGCATCCTACGAGGAAGCAGCCGCAGAATCTGCAGAACTGATTGTGCTGCCAAGAGAAAGCTATATACCGGATTTTGCACTGGAAGAGATGCAGGATATGACAGATGTGTCAGAATCGGAAGCGCTGTCCAAAGACACGGAACATACACGAAAAGCACAGTCAGGAATCCAATACGGTAC
>CAMWJQ010000479.1 GCA_947174615.1 uncultured Lachnospiraceae bacterium | reverse complement strand
TGGTTATTATCTCTAACGATTCAATTTTTATTCATTTTTATACAAATCAAACATATTCTAAAGCGCTACAATCTTTACAAAATCCAGCCTGCCGTCCTTTCCTGCCCCGTGTATATGTCTCCCCTCCCTGCGAAAGCATTCGATGTAATCCCACGCCTCCTGACTGATCTGTTCACCGGGATAAATCACTGGTATACCGGGCGGATAGGGCGCAATCACCTGACCAGACACCTGCCCTGCCGCCTCCTGCCAGCGGACTTTTCCGGTGTTGGAAAAATACGCTTTGCGCGGTGTCAGAATCTGCTGCGGAGGCTGTGGAAATGGCGGATATTCATGATTTTTCTGCAAAGCACTGCTACGCTGTGTCGATGCACGCATATTATACGGAACACGCCGCTCACAGGTATGGCTGATATCTGCACACGCCGCCACCAGCCTGTCCAAATCCTCCTGCTCGTTGGCATAGGTGACAATGGCAAGCACATTTTTGTCATCTGCCAGCTCCATATTGACCGCATACTTCTCATACAAAAGCTTTTCAAGCATGTAGCCTGTCAGCCCAAGCTCACACGCAGAAATAACCAGCCGTGTCCTGTCAAACTGCGCCCCTTCCATACAGCGAAATCCCGCAATTTCCTGAATTCTTTCCCGCGCGTACGACGCAAGCGCAAGCGCTTTCTCCACCATCTCTGTCCCATGCAGCGCAAGCTCATACCTTGCGCAGTCAAGCGATGTCATCAGCAGATAACTCGGGCTTGTGCTCTGCACCAGATGGAGATTCTGCGCGATTCGCTCAAACACCGCGCTGCCTACACCATGATCTTTACAATGCAGCACCGAACTCTGCGTCAGCGCTCCTGTCACTTTATGCATACTCTGTACACAGAAATCCGCGCCCGCATCAAGCGCCCCAGTGGGCAGTCCGTCATGAAAATACAAATGCCCTCCATGTGCCTCATCGACCAGCAGCAGTGCACCATGTGCATGACAGACCTCTGCAATTGCAGCGAGATCAGAGCACACGCCATAATAACTCGGACTCACCAGAAACAGTGCTTTACAATCAGGATTTGCCTCAAAGGCTTTTTGGACGGACGCCGCAGTGAGTTCTCCCTGTATTCCCCATGCAGGAAGAACCTCCGGCATCACATACACAGGCTCAGCCCCGGACAGAATCAGTCCCATCATTGCTGATTTGTGGGCATTTCTCGCGACAAAGATCTTCTCTCCCTCCAATGCCGCGCTCAAAATCATCGCTTCATTTCCGCAAGTGCTTCCATTTACAAGGAAAAAGCTTTGATCAGCGCCATAGAGTGCAGCGAGCAGTTTCTGTGCCTCATCAATCGCCCCTTCAGGACTGTGCAAATCATCTGTGAGCGGCGTCTCTGTCACATCATAGGCAAATAGCTTCATTCCAACACTGTCCGTCCAGCGCGGACTGATTCCCCGCTCCAGCCGATGTCCTGGTATCCTGAAATACGCAGGCTTTGTGGCAATAAAATCCTTGACTGCATCCAGCAGCGGCGTCTGCTTCTGTTCCATTTTTCTGATTCCTTTTCTATGATATTTATGTTATAATGACGAATGAAATCCTATTACCAATACATTCCACAAAGGAGGCACGAAAAACGATGTCCTACATCTATGAAACGCACCTGCACACCACTGCCGCCAGCGCATGTGCCCGCAGTGCAGGTTCCGAATATATTTCCTTTTACAAAAAGCTAGGTTATGATGGTATCATTGTCACGGATCACTTCTTTAACGGCAACTGCTGTGTCCCTAAAAATCTCCCGTGGGAGGAGCGTGTGGAGATCTTCTGCAGCGGCTATGAGGACGCCAAAGCAGAGGGCGACCGTCAGGGACTCAAAGTTTTTTTTGCATGGGAATGCCGCTTTGACGGCGACGAATTTCTCGTCTATGGTCTCGATAAAAACTGGCTCAAAAACCACCCTGACATGATGACATGGGATCATATCACCCATTATCAAAAGATCAAGGCAGACGGCGGACTCGTCGTGCAGGCACATCCTTTCCGGGAACGGAGCTATCTGTCTGAAGTATATGTGCACCCCCATCAGTGTGACGCTTTTGAAGTCGCTAACTGCGGCAATCCGCATGAGCAGGATCGCATGGCATACCGCTATGCAAAAGAACACCAGATCCCTATGACTGCCGGATCTGATATCCACCATGTCGGCAAAACAGACAACGGCTGTATCTACGGCATGGCATTTGATACCCCCTTAACTTCCGTCACAGACTACGTGGCACGCATCAAGAACGGGCATGGCTTCTCACTCCACGTCCCGCCGGAACACCTTGCATGGAAGGAAGGCACGACAAACCATCTGCCAGTCTTTATTTTTGACGAAAAGAATCATCCGACCCCTTTTTCAGCCTTTTAGCCGCCCCCATGTGCTCCTTGAAAATAATATCAATATCGGGAAAATCTCCAGTCTGCCAGCAAGCATATCCACGATCAGCACAAATTTTGACAATCCGCTGAAATCCCCGAAATTGCAGGTAGGTCCCACTGCCTCAAGCCCCGGTCCGATATTGTTAAAGCAGGAAAGCACGGCTGTAAGGTTGGTCGTAATCGAAAAACGATCGATTGATACCAGCAAAAAGCTGATAAACAATATGATAACATAGGCGGACAGATAAGCGTTGGTATTCTCCAATACCTTCTCATCGACCATGTGATCATTGATTCGAACCACCTGCACCTTCTGCGGCGAGATTGCGCGCCGCAGATTTCTGCTAAGCCCCTTGACAATGATCACCACGCGCGCGCACTTGAAACCGCCGCCGGTACTGCCTGCACTTGCGCCAATCAC
>CAMWJQ010000478.1 GCA_947174615.1 uncultured Lachnospiraceae bacterium | reverse complement strand
CAAACAGTGAGATGACCAACCGGATTCTGGAATTAGAACGTCAGATAAAACAACTGCAAAAGGGGCTGGACAAAAAAATTACATAGTATTCGATAAACGATTGGGAGGGTTTAAGAGAAGATGGAAAACAAAGTATCGTTTTACAACACACTGACAAGGAAGGTAGAGCGCTTTATTCCGAATGAGGATGGCAAGGCAGCGATGTACACCTGTGGACCTACAGTGTATCACTATGCACATATTGGGAATCTGAGAAGCTATATCATGGAAGATCTGCTCGAAAAGACTCTCCGCTATGTGGGATATGATGTCAAGCGCGTCATGAATATTACAGATGTGGGACATTTGTCGAGTGATGCGGACACCGGCGAGGACAAGATGCTCAAGGGGGCGAAAAGAGAACACAAGACGGTGATGGAGATCGCAAAGTTTTATACAGATGCTTTTTTTGCGGACTGTGCAAAGCTCAATATCAAGACGCCTGATGTGGTGGAGCCTGCCACCAACTGCATTTCAGAGTTTATCCATATGATCGAGACGCTGATGCAGAAAGAGTATGCATATGAGAGCGGCGGAAATATCTATTTTGACACCTCAAAGCTTGAAGAGTACTATGTTTTTTCCAGCCAGAGTGAGAAGGAGCTGCTGGTTGGTGTGCGCGATGATGTGGATGAGGATGCTAACAAAAGAAATAAGAGCGATTTTGTGCTGTGGTTTACGAAGTCAAAATTTGACGATCAGGAGTTAAAATGGGAGAGCCCATGGGGCGTTGGTTATCCGGGCTGGCATATTGAGTGCTCCTGCATCAGCATGAAGCATCTGGGTGAACGGATGGATATTCACTGCGGCGGTGTGGACAATATTTTTCCGCATCACACGAACGAGATCGCACAGAGTGAGGCATATCTGGGGCATAAGTGGTGCAGCTACTGGTTCCATGTGCATCATTTGACGGACAAATCAGGGAAGATGAGCAAGTCTAAGGGGGATTTTCTCACGGTATCTCTGCTTGAGTCCAAGGGATATGACCCGATTGTATATCGTTTTTTCTGTCTGCAGTCCCATTACCGCAAGCCGCTTGAATTTTCGTATGAGGTGCTGGACAACATGAGCGCTGCATATGACAAGCTTGTGAAGCGGGTCGGCACACTGGACAGGACAGGCACGCCTGACAAGGAAAAATTGGTGTTCTACAGGTCAAAGTTTGAGGCGGCGCTGTGTGATGACCTCAATTCGTCCATGGCAGTTACTGTGCTGTATGATATGCTCAAGGACGATATGACAGATGCGACCAAGTATGCGCTGGCAGAGAGCTTTGATGAAGTGCTCTCGTTGAATCTCACGACGGCACATGCCATGCGGGAGGCAGAGAACAAAGTGGACGCAGGACTGCAGCAGTATGTGCTCGCTAAGATTGAGGAGAGAACGGCAGCCAAGAAGGAGAAGGACTTTGCAAAGGCGGACGCCATCCGAAATGAACTGTTGGAGAAAGGGATTATTTTGGAGGACACGCGCGAGGGAGTGAAATGGAAAAAAGCTTGATCAAAAGGAGTATGCTCTCTCAGATACATGGCACATTTGGCGGTGGGGAAGTGGATATCAGGACCTATTCGCCGCTCACACTGGCATATGTCGGTGATGCGGTCTTTGAGATGATGATACGCACACTGGTCGTAGAAAAAGGACAGCGCGCAGCGAATACACTGCACAGACATACGACCAATCTTGTCTGTGCACAGACACAGGCGAAGCTGATTGATGCCGTGTACGAAAGTCTCTCAGAGGAGGAGAAGGAGATTTACAGGCGTGGGAAAAATACAAAGCTCCACTCCACCGCCAAGAATGCCAGCCTCTCTGATTACCGTAAGGCGACGGGATTTGAGGCGCTCTGCGGCTATCTTTTTCTAATAGACGATATGGAGAGAGCGACGCAGATTATCAAACAGGCGCTCGAAGCGTCACAAGTGGAACTGTGAGAAAGGGCAGTTAGATTCATATGAGGTACGAGAATTCAATCATAGAAGGAAAGAATGCAGTGATAGAGGCATTCCGTGCAGGAAGGGCAATCGACAAACTTTTTATACTGGATGGCGCGCAGGATGGTCCGATACAGACGATCAAAAGAGAGGCAAAAAAGCGTGATACCATGATAAAGTTTGTCACGAAGGAACGGTTAGACCAGCTCAGTGAGACAGGAAAGCATCAGGGTGTGGTCGCATATGCGGCGGCGTACACGTATGCGGAAGTGGAGGATATTCTCGCTTCTGCCCGCAGCAAAAATGAGGCGCCGTTCGTATTTTTGCTGGATAATATCGAGGACCCGCATAATCTGGGTGCGATTATTCGAACAGCAAATCTTGCGGGGGCACATGGAGTTATCATACCCAAGAATCGGTCCGCAGGACTGACCGCTGCGGTTGCAAGGGCGTCTGCAGGCGCGCTGAACTACACACCAGTCGCCAGAGTTACGAATCTTGTACAGACAATGGAGGCGCTCAAAAAGGAGGGGTTGTGGTTTGTCTGTGCAGATATGGATGGGACGACGATGTATCAGCTTGATCTCACAGGACCGATTGGTCTTGTCATTGGAAATGAGGGTGACGGTGTGGGCAGACTTGTCCGCGAAAAGTGTGATTTTGTGGCATCCATTCCAATGAAGGGCAATATCGACTCCTTAAATGCTTCCGTTGCGGCAGGTGTGCTTGCGTATGAGATTGTCAGACAGCGGATGTAGTCAGGAGGGACAGGACAAGTTATGCCAGACATATATGCGGTGTTTACAGATGAGGAGTTGATCGACAGGCTGAGAGACGGAGATGCGCAGATTACGGATTATATTATGA
>CAMWJQ010000477.1 GCA_947174615.1 uncultured Lachnospiraceae bacterium | reverse complement strand
GGCGTACACTGTACCTGACCGCTTCTTCCCTTTGCCCTGTCCGGCTGTGTCACAACCGCAGTCACCTCATGACCTGCCTTGACCAATGCCTCCAACGCTTCCGCCGCATAATCCGGTGTCCCCATAAAAATGATTTTCATCTACGCTTCTTCCTCCACCATTTCCACATCCATCAGCGGACCTTCTACTTTCTCCACAAACAGATGCCCGTCAAGATGCTCGATTTCATGAATCAGCGCCCTTGCCAGAAGCTCCTCACCCTCAATCTCAAACTCGTTCAATTCCTCGTCCTGTGCAACTGCCTTGACATAGTGTGGTCTTGTCACGGATCCCGTTTTTCCCGGAACACTCAGACATGCCTCGTTTCCTGTCTGTTCTCCGCTGACTTCCAAAATGCGGGGATTGATGAGCAAGATCGGATCATCTCCTGTATCAATCACAACGATTCTCTTTAACACGCCGACCTGCACTGCTGCCAGTCCCACACCATTTGCCTCGTACATTGTCTCAAACATATCATCGATCAAGTCCTGCACTCTCGGCGTGATCTCCTTCACTTCCTTTGAAATCTTATTCAATACGGGATCTCCCATCTCCCTGATTGTTCTGATTGCCATAACTTTTTTCCTTCCCTTCTATTATCTGATATTGTTTCTAATAATTATTCATTGGATCAAAATCAAACTGCACACTGTCAGCACTCCACTGCATCACATGGATGGTCTGCTCCAACACATCCTTGACTGCTGTCAACGTCTGGTATTCCCTGTGTTTGATATAAAAAATATAGCGGTATACATCATTGATCTTTCCGATACAGGCCTCTGTCGGTCCTATAAGGACCAGTCCGCTGTCACCAAACTGTTGTTTTACCTGTCCTGCAAGCGTATGTGCCTGCGCTGCGCCTGCCTTCTCATCGCCTGCCAGCACAAGTACTGCCATCATATGTGCCACAGGCGGATACATCATCAACTCACGATAGGCAATTTCCTCTGCAAAAAAATGCTCATAATCCTGATTCGCAGCATGTACGACAGCATAATGCTCCGGCTGATAGGTCTGTATCACAACCTCTCCTGGGAGCGTACTCCTGCCAGCCCTGCCAGCCGCCTGTGTGAGCAGCTGAAAGGTGCGCTCTCCTGCCCTGTAGTCTCCGGCGTGCAGAGACATATCTGCCGCTAAAATGCCCACTAACGTAACCTTCGCGAAATCATGCCCTTTCACAATCATCTGTGTACCGACAAGAATATCCGCCTCTTCATTAGCAAACTGTGATAAAATCAGCTCATAACTGTCCTTGCTCCTAGTCGTGTCCGCATCCATGCGAAGTACACGCGCTGAGGGAAACTCCCTGTTCAGAATCTCCTCAATCTGCTGTGTCCCTGCCCGAAATCCAAGAATATATTTAGAGCCGCACTGGGGACAGTTTGTAACCCCCGGCGTACTATAGCCACAATAATGACAGACCAGCCTGCTCATGTTCCGGTAACGGTCTGTATGCTCTGACAGGGACACATCACAGTGCGGGCATTTCATGACATGCCCGCATGCCCGGCAGGACACAAATCCCGCATACCCCCTTCGGTTGATGAAAAGAATGGTCTGCTCACCTTTTTTTAATCGATCCTCTATGAGTCCGTAAAGCCTCCTGCTAAAAATTGAGCGGTTGCCGCTTTTGAGTTCACTGCGCAAATCCTCCACATACACTCTGGGAAGCTGCCCGCCCGCAAGCCGCTCATTCAGGGCAAAAAGTTTTATCTCTCCCTTCTTTGCCCTGTAATAAGACTCAATCGACGGCGTAGCCGAACCCAAGACCAAACCGGCATTCTTCATGCGGCACAGCTCACCCGCTACCTCCCGCGCGTGATACTTTGGCATACTCTCGCTCTTGTAGCTGTTCTCGTGCTCCTCATCAATAATCACAAGCCCAAGCCGTTTAAACGGTGTGAACAGCGCAGACCGCGGACCAATCATAATATCAATATCCCCCCGAGCCGCACGCTCATACTGGTCTGAACGCTCGCCCGCCGAGAGCCGGGAATTCATCACGGACACCTTATCTCCAAAGCGCTGATAAAACCGAACTAAAGTTTGGTATGTGAGCGCAATTTCCGGTATCAGCAGAATCGCCTGTCTGCCCTCTTCTATCATCTGCTCAATCAATTCCATGTAAACCTCAGTCTTGCCACTGCCCGTTACTCCATGCAGCAGATACGTCCCACAGACACCTGTCCTGAAGTCATACATTATACTGTCCACAATCGCACGCTGATTCCCGGAAAGCTGCTTTTTCTTCCAGCTGTTTAACCCTGCCATATTTTCCGGCAGCACATTTCGATAAGCGCCCTCCGCCTGCACCTCAATTAAACCTGCCTTTTCCAGCGCCTGTATTGTCTGACTTGTGACGTTTAATTTTCCCGTGACCAGCGCGTGCGGCAGTGCCGGCTGTCCGGCAAGCTCCTGCATCAGCCGCGCTTTGGCATTCTGGTGCTTCCGGGCAAATTCATTCGCCTTTGCCGCTGCTGTTGCCGCGTCCACCTTACTGACGATAGTCTTTCTGACCACCTGTTTTAATTTCTTTTTGACGGGAAGCACAGTCTTTAATGCCGCAATCATGGTAGAGCCGTAATTTTCCCGAATCCACCATGCCAGCTTTATGGAATCACTCTGCACACTGATGCCATCCTTTACGATGGAATCCACCTCTTTTAATTTGTGCTCATCATAATCGGCGCGGTCGGTAATCTCCATGATGTACCCTTTAATCCGTTTATTTCCCAAACCAAAAGGGATCATCACCGCCATTCCGACATCCAACTGCCCCATCAGTTCCTTTGGTATGCGGTAC
>CAMWJQ010000476.1 GCA_947174615.1 uncultured Lachnospiraceae bacterium | reverse complement strand
TCCCATCTTTTTGATACGGGCGCAGGGTAAGCATAAGGTGACAGTGCGGGTTCGGGTTCTCATAGTCAGGACTGTGCAGATTCATGTCAACCACCATTCCCTTATCCCTGAAAAATTCTGCAAGTTTCTTGGCAGCTTGTAACCTCTCATCCGCATCAAGTTCACAGGGCAGTGAAAATTCGATTTCCCTCGAAAGCTGCGCCCTGCTCCCTTTCTCAAAATTTTCAACAGCGTTCCATAAAACGGAACGGTCAGCAAATTCCTTCGGCGCATATTCCGGTAAGAGGATTTCGGAATATATCACATGACCTTTCCTTGAAAAATCTTTTATCTCCCCGTCATATTCGCAGTAAATTTTTGTTGCGCTCCGGTATGCGGCGGAAGCCACAGCCGACTGCGGTTTTTCTCCGCCCCTACTGATTATTTTTGCGTTAAGGTGTATCATTTTCGTGCTTATCGGTATCTCCCTCCTTCTGCACATATTCTATCCCCGATGGAAAAACGTAGCGTAGCTACGTTTGACAAGGGCGCACTTATACACGCTTCGCGTGTGTGCGCCCTGCGGGGCTTTTTCTGCCTTGCGGCAGAAAACAGGGGAAACGACAATTCCCCTACGGGCTTACGCCTTACCCTTTAGTGAACTTTGCGTTCAGATAAAGGCTAACGAGCAGCCTTTATCTGCCCACAAAGTTTTATAATGCCACCCACCACTTTAACCACGAATAAATTTTTTCTATTCCGTCGGGAATTACTTTTTTGCTTTTTCAGCTAAAACATTTTGCATAATCCGTTGAAAAGATAAATCGGAAAACAGTGCATTCAATATATTCTTTACCCTGTCATCATCAAACGTGGCAAGCTGTTCTTTTGAAACATTCAGCTTTTCCCTGAGAAGATATTCAAAGTGACTTCCCCACACAATATTGCGATGTCGGCGTTCCTTCTCCGTCAAGCCCTTTATCTGGTTCCGCAGCTTCGCTTCCCTGTGTTTTGCGATGACAAGCTCTGCTTTTGTTCTCTGTAATTCCGCATCAATCACATCTCTGCGTGTCTGTTTACTCTCACTCATTTTTTCACTTCCTCCCTGCCTGTAACGCTGTTAATATTGGATAAAAATACAGACATACAAAAAAGGGCATCCATATACTGAATATCCTCTCCTTTGTTTGGCTGCACCTGTTTATTTTTCAGCTTATTACATTTTAAACCGCACTTTCATTTATATCATTTTAGGGAAATTTTATGTCCTGTCCCTCAAATCCTGTAAATGCCTAAGCTGCGCTTCACTTAATGTCCTCGGCTTTCCAATCCGGATAAGATTTTTTGGTAAAACATATGTCTTGCTTACTTCTGTCCATGACTTTAACCGGATTACATTTGGAAACTCCTTATGCAGTTTATCCATTTTCCGCATCCATGCCGGATTTGCTGTGTAAACCGTTGCTTCGTCCTCATCTGCATTCAGATTGATAACAACTTCCTGTTCATATCTTGATAACTTCATTCCATACTCCTTTCTCCGATTCCAAATTTATTTAACAGTACCCTGCCGGTACTAAATTTTCCACCCATAATCGGGCTGTTTCATTTGTTCTGCTGTTCTCCCCTTGCTGTTTCCTGACAGGCAACCCTTGTCGGCGCTGTATCGTCCAGTATTGTATTGGCGCTCAAATCACTTTGAAATTGGTCTTGGCGGTTTATATCAGCTTGGACAGTCATTTAATTGTACTGCCATTATCCAACAAAACAGCCTGCTTTCCCGTATATCCATCATGTCAGAAATCTGCCCGAAAACAGAAAATTTCTATCATGCTGGAAAAATATAATAGGAATTCTCCAGTTAATGTGGTATTCTGTTTTTGTAAAGGGGAGAATTATCAATGAAAACACAATTAAGTATTCAGGAACGCCTGAAAGACCTACGCGTAGAAAAAGGACTGACTTTAGAGCAGCTATCACAACAGATAAAAATTCCGGCTTCCACACTTGGTTCTTATGAATCTGATGATTATAAAGAGATACCCCACAGGAACATCATTGACTTGGCAAAATTCTATGAGGTATCAACAGACTACCTGCTTGGTCTGACCGAAAACAGGCAGCTTGACAATATTTCCATATCCGACCTGCACCTGAGCGATGCCGCCCTGTCACTTCTTAACGACCAAAAGCTAAACACGCTGCTCCTATCAGAACTTATCACCCATGAGCAGTTCCAAAAGCTCATGATTGACTTGGAGATCTATGTGGACGGTCTTGCGGATATGCAGGTCAAATCACTAAATTTTGTGGTGGACATAGGCAGAAAGATACTGCTCAAACGCCACAATCCCGACGAATATAACCTGCAATTGAATACCCTGAATATGCAACACCTTGAACTGAATGAGTATTTTTCCCATGTAATTGATGACGATATGCACACCATTATTAAAGATATCCGAGATGCCCACAAAGGCGATATCGACTCCGCCCCACCCAAAACCATAACTGAACATTGGGAAGAAATCCTTGAGAAAGCGGAAAATTTTGTAGGCACATCCAAACAAAGGCTTGCCTACATATTCAGCCAGTTCCTGAAAATCAAGCCGACTGAAAAGAATATTGACGATATGGCGGATATTCTTGGTCAATCTGAAATCTTAGAGCCTGACGCAAAGAAACGCCGAAGCAGTGCAAGGCAGAAAAACTCTAAGTCAGATAAGAATTGATCCAACAGACATGATTAGCTGAATTGCTGGCTGATCGTGTCCCTGTTCCGTTTATTTTTGTATTGGGCAGCCAACTCTTCACAAACAAGTATGGCATATCTTTCCCGGTCTTTTGATAATTTAAACCGTAGGACTGCG
>CAMWJQ010000475.1 GCA_947174615.1 uncultured Lachnospiraceae bacterium | reverse complement strand
CGTCAGTTGTGTATTAGAGACAGCCGTAATTTCCTTTGTCTTTGTCTTTGCTTAGTACTGCCTCTGTATACGCTTTGGCAGTCTCCTCGTCAATCGAATAGATGTAATCCCTTGAAATGACTTCAATTTCCCCGGACGCGTCACAGTATACCGCAAAAAAACGAGTGGTAAAACGCGCCTCCGGTCCCCCTCCCGGCATCTCTGAAATAGGCGGAAATTCCGGTTCCTGATGCGCCGAAGATTTCCGTTTATTTTCTTTGGACTTCGCATCCTCCTGCATATTTCTGCGTGTCCTGTGTTCATACGCCCGTTTCTCATACTCCAAAAGACTTGCTGCCAGACCATCCTGCATGGATGTCGTCCTGCAGTAATTGCCGATATTAATCCCCACCACCAGTACCACCATCACGGTGGCAAAAGCAGCCATCGCAGCCATGATAAAACGCCGCTGCATTTTTTTCAGCATATACATCCTCCTATTTCTGTTCCTCCAGGGAATATCCGGCTCCGCGCACTGTCCGTATCTCGACGCTGCTTCCAATCTGCCGGAGTTTTTTGCGCACAAAACCGATATAAGTCCACACAACGTTCATGTCTGCCTCAGAATCTTGTCCCCAGATCTTATCCATCAGGTGATTTGCCGAAAACACAAAATGGGGGTGCTGCAGAAATAGCTCTGTCAGCTGAAATTCCTTATTATTCAGGCGCACTGTCTGATCTCTGCAGGACAGTTCATATCGGTTGCAGTCCAGCTGCACATCTCCAAAGGATAGTACAAGGTCTGTATATCCTGCATTCCTGCGCGAAAGCGCCTTGACGCGCGCGATAAACTCTTTCGTCGCAAATGGTTTTGGCAGATAATCATCCGCGCCTGCCTCCAGTCCGGCTACACGGTCCTCCACCTCAGCCTTGGCTGTCAGCATCAGGACAGGAACCCCGGATCGGCGCTTTCTGATCTGGCGCAGCACTTCCAGACCATTGACCTTTGGCATCATGATGTCCAATACAACAACATCATATTCTGCATAGTGAAAACAGTCCAGTGCATCTGCTCCGTCGTGAACAATATCTACGGTAAATTTATTTTTTTCCAACAAAAACTTCAATCCTTTTGCAAGCTCAACTTCATCCTCAGCAATCAAGATACGCATCGTCATAACCTCCCTGTTTTTATACAGAATATGCCTCTTTGTTAAAATGTACTTAAAAAACACTTCTCATCATACGACTCATTTACCAGATTCCCGGCTTCATCCTGAGAAACGGTATCCTCAAAAACACGCTGCTTTGCCAGTTCATCCCATATTTTAAGTACCATTCCACCCCTTAAAACATAATCGTTTTTAGATCAAAAAGAAAAAGCTTCAATTTCTTTTCGGAAGTTGAAGCCCTTTAGCTCATGCGAGATAATAAGGAAAAAGGTATAAAAAGTACGTTCCATAATTTACAGTTCTGTATATGAAATTTGTGTTCCGTTATAGTGAAGGGTCAAGGACACATTTTGCTGAATTTCAAGCAGCACATATCCGGTTTTTCCAATTGAAGTGTCTACATCGAAAATATTTACCGTTCCACAATCGCGGTCGGTGTAAATTTCCGGTTGATAAGCATAATTGTCAGGCAGACCGCCAAAATAGATGTATTGATATTCAGCGCTTTCAATCACATACCATGTCTCCGTATCACAAACGTTTATAATTTCTCTAAGTTCATCCGAAAGTTCTTCTTTTGTTCTTCTGACGCTTCTTCCAATATGCTGGTCTTTTAATGGCGCATCTGGATTAAGCGCTTCATCTGCTGCCTCTTCTGTAAGATATTCAATCTTTGAATTTCCCTCCGCTTCATTCTGTTTTTCATCACCTTTCAAGACCAAGTGATCGTTCGCAGCAGAAGCTGCAGCATATGCAGCCATTACACAAAAACAAACACAGCCAAAAACAGAAAAAATAGCGGTAATGGCAAGCATACATTTTGACTTTTTCTTTGATTTCATAAGAATACCTAACCTTTCTATTGTCCTTTGAGCAGTTCTTTATCTATACATCATATATTCACAGGAACAAGGTACGTTCCTTATCCGCCTGACCACTTTTGGGAACCAATTCTTTCCATATCCTCTTACATGTTTCAAAGTGCGATGGTTTATAGTCTCTGATCCCAAGTCTCTTAACAACTGTATACATGGATTCAAAATCGATCAAGTCATCTTGTTTTTCATCTTCTTTTCTCTCAAAAAAGTATAACATTGAACACCTCCATGATCGGCAAGCCATGCAGACAGTCACCTCACGATACCATCCCCTCACAGAACTATGGGTGCGACTTTCCCATATGAACTCAGGCACGCAAAAAACTCTGGAAATAAGCCAAGGGAATCCCTTACCTGTGTCCACAATTGATCGTCATTACAAGAAAAATCGACGGAATATCCTCGATATACATTTATTTCAAAAGCATAACTTGCATTATAACAGATAAAATGTGCCTGATCGCTGAACCATGCTTTTTTCAGACCATAAGTTTCCGCCATCTGATGGATAAAATCCATCCGCTCTTCCACTGTATCCCCGCAATATGGGCATGTCCTGCAATCTTCTATCTTTTTTTTCTTATGGCGCTTGCAGACAGAATCACCCGTAAGCCCACGATATGTAAATTCTCCCTTATACATATAAAATGCCTTTCGGAACAGATACTTTTCAAAGCTTTCGGCAATATAGGTATTTTGAATATTGGTGACCATTGGATTATCGTCCACTGCGGATAATTTCATATAAAGACGGGTCTGTGTCCAATAATTATCGGAAAACAGAAAAAGACCATTTTTTAAATCTTTTCGGGCAGAAGAGTCC
>CAMWJQ010000474.1 GCA_947174615.1 uncultured Lachnospiraceae bacterium | reverse complement strand
CAGATGATTGTCAAAGTGGAAATCAAGGGCGGCGAGGGCGGCAGGACTTTTGGCTCTGTGTCCTCGAAGGAGATTGCCAAGGCGGTTGCAGATCAGTATGGCAGGGAAATAGACAAGAAGAAAATACAGTTAAATGAGGCGATCAAGATGGCTGGAACCCATGAGGTGACAGTAAAGCTGCATCCTAAGGTATCTGCGAAGTTAAGAGTGCATGTTGCGTGTGTGTAGGAGGTTTATGCCATGCCGGAAATGGATGAGGCAGTCTTAAAGAGGGTCCTGCCACACAGCATCGAGGCAGAGCAGTCGGTCATCGGCTCTATGCTGATGGACAAAGAGGCGATTACCATCGCAAGCGAGCAGATTAATGGTGAGGACTTTTACGGGAAGCAGTACGGCATACTCTTTGATGCCATGGTGGAACTCAATGATGAGGGAAAGCCGGTAGACTTGGTGACATTGCAGGAGCGGCTCAAGGAGAAGGGGACGCCGCCTGAGATTTACAGTCTTGAGTACATAAGGGATGTGATGGCTGCTGTGCCGACGTCCGCGAATATCAAGCACTATGCAAACATTGTGGCGGAGAAGGCAGTTTTGAGAAAGCTTATCCGTGTCAATGAGGAAATCGCAAATAGCTGCTATGCACAGAGTGAACCGCTCGAGTCCATCTTGGAAACCTCCGAGAAAAATATCTTTGACATTATACAAAAGCGCAACAGTGGTGACTTTGTACCGATCAGGCAGGTTGTCATGAATGCCATGAATCTGATCGAGGAAGCTTCCAAGAATAAGGGGGCGGTGACAGGAATTGCGACAGGATTTCTGGATTTGGATTATAAGACAGCGGGAATGCAGCCCTCCGATCTCATTCTGGTCGCAGCGCGTCCCTCGATGGGAAAGACTGCGTTTGTGTTAAATATCGCACAGCATGTGGCGTTCCACAACGGCAAATCCGTTGCAATCTTTTCGCTGGAAATGTCTAAAGAGCAGCTTGTAAACCGTCTGTTATCCCTTGAATCTAAGGTAAATTCGCAGGCGATTCGAACAGGAAATATGAAGGATGATGAGTGGGAGCGCCTGATTGAGAGCGCGGATGTGATTGGTAAATCGGGGCTTTTGATTGATGATACACCGGGAATCAGCATTGGTGAGCTGCGATCCAAATGCAGAAAATTCAAACTCGAATATGATTTGCAGATGATTATTATTGACTATCTTCAATTGATGTCAGGATCAGGCAAAACAGAGTCAAGACAACAAGAGATTTCAGATATATCAAGATCGCTAAAAGCGCTTGCGCGAGAGCTGCATGTGCCGGTGATAGCGCTCTCGCAGCTCTCGCGTGCTGTCGAACAGCGTCCGGATCACAGACCGATGCTGTCTGATTTGAGAGAGTCCGGCGCGATCGAGCAGGATGCGGATGTCGTGATGTTTATCTATCGCGACGACTATTATAATAAAGACACTGAGCTCAAGAATGTGGCTGAGATTATTATTGCGAAACAAAGAAACGGTGCGATTGGCACGATCAATCTGGCATGGCTGCCGGATTATACACAGTTTGCCAATCTGGCGAAATAAAATAATTCGATATCTTACAAAAGAGGACATGGAAAGGGCATGCCCTCTTTTGTATGTATATGGGCATTCCATACAAGAATGTCAGCAGAGTTTGACGGACGCACAGGCGGGGATTTCCTGCTTGATAATACAAGCCCCATGCAGAGGATGTATGCAGCAGAGGCAGTCTGCGTCCAATGCGAACAGAACCCCATGCAAAAACCAAGAAAGGAGTTTATGAAGTGGTAAAGGAGAAGTATTTGATCAATGAAGCTGCAAAAGAAGTACATGTGGAGTCACATGTTTTAAGGTACTGGGAGGAAGAACTGGAACTGCCCATCAAGAGAAATGAGCAGGGACACCGAATCTATACACAGGAAGATATTGATCGATTTATTGATATTAAAAATCTGAAAGATCAAGGCTTGCAGCTCAAGGCAGTCAAGACGTTATTGGATCGAGTACAGAGTGCAGATGGAGGCGGAGTGGATATGAGGTCAGACAATCCTTTTTCACAAAAGCAGTTGACAAAAATAACAAAAATGGGGGAGTCAAAGATGACAGCGTTAAAAAGTGCGGATGATGCGAAGTGGAATGAGCGTTTCGGCAGCAAAAAACAGGAGCTTGCTGCGGGTGAGACAGTTTCGGCAGGAGAGGAAGACGGGCGCAGTATGAGCAATATGATACAGATCAAGGAGATGCGCTCGCTTGATGAGGTGTCTGACTGCACACAAGAAACGACAGTCAGCGATGAGACAAAGGATCAGACAATGCGGCTGCAGTACTTATTCCAGAAGCTGATCAAGGAAGCTGTAGCTGCCAATAATGAGGAGATGGCAAATCAGCTCGTGGAGCGTATCACGGAGAATGTAAAGGGCGACTTGTGCAAGGAGCTTGACTATCAGTTCCGGCTGATGGAGGAACGCGATGAGGAGCGTGTGGCGAGCAGGCATGAACAGGAGGACAAGCGCAACGAGGACTATTACAAGCGAATCGATGAACTGCTGCGGCAGTACAGCGGAAAAAATATGAAACTGAAGGATAAAAATAAGGAGAAGAATAAGGATAAAAACAAAGAAAAAACCAAAGAGAAGACGATTTTGTTTCCAAATTCAAAAGAGAAGGGAGAACCAAAGGTCAAGAAAGAATTTCATCTGTTCCGAAAGGCTGTGGAGGCAAAAATTGAGTAGGGGAAAGTTTCCCCTACTCAATTGTGTTTATGAAGTATAAACTCTTTCGTTGTATTTCTGTTGCTGCCTGTCTTATGCCCTGGCTCTTATAGACATCTCCGAGCCCACGAGACCGTA
>CAMWJQ010000473.1 GCA_947174615.1 uncultured Lachnospiraceae bacterium | reverse complement strand
ACATATATGTTATGTAATTTATATAAGGGTAATGCACTTGTGGAGGTATTTGTGAGAGCATTCATTTGTTGTGTTGTACCGATATTATTATATATACTAATATATAATAATACAGAAATATGGATGAAAACGATGGGGTGGTTATCAGGAATAATAAATTTAAACGTAAAAAAAGGTAAACGGAAACAATAATGGATTGGTAAGAATGTAATGAGGTGTAAAAAAGTTATGGGTTTGGAAATTAGGAAAAAACAAAGAATAGATAGAGGTTTTTTTTGTCACTTCATTATGTTGATGGGAATAGTAATTATTGTATATTGGAAGTATTTAATAGGACAAAAGATATTTATATTTACAGATGTAGCATCAGATTCCGTAGGTCAATCTTATCCGAATCTAATCTATCTGGCAAGGGAAATCAGCCTAGGCAATTGGGGAAACCGATGGAATTTTGTTAGTTCGATCGGAAATACTGCTCAGATGATTCTGCCCCAACTTGCGAATTTCGAAGCTTTTTTTGGCGCAGACCATGTGGCGTATCTTATGGGGTTCAATATGGCAGTGAAGGTATTTCTGTCAGGTCTCTTTTTTTATTTATATCTAAAGAAGATGAAGATCTCTGATACCACAAGCTCCATCTTTGCTTTGTTTTATGCATTTTGTGCACAGATGATCATTCGGGGGGCATGGCGGTCATATCCAAATGAAGTATTGACTTTTGTCATGTGGCTCTATGCGTTTGAATCGTGGTTTTGCAATGGGAAAAAGTGGTGGGGACTGATTCTTGCAAGTGCGTTCTTGTATTTTAACAGCTCAGGGTATTATATTGTGCTCTATACAGGCATCTTTGTCGTCTATGCGCTCTTTCGTGTACTCGCTGACTGGGATTTGAAGAAAAATGAGAAGAAAGTGGCGAAAATAGCTGTTTTTGCAGGGGGAATTATATGTGCGCTGCTGTTATCATCTATGGGATGGGTGAGCAGCATCACAACGCAGTTAAAGAGTGATAGGCTTTCTAATGGGACGCAAAAGATGGGGAATTATGACTTTTCAGCATTTTTGACGACTGCTGATAGTTTAAAGACAGCATTTTACAGAACAATCGGAACAGATCTCTTGAATATCAATGAATTTTGTGGTGCTGGTAATTTTCTTGAAGCACCGGCTTTTTATTGTGGTATTTTGACGCTTTTGCTTGTGCCAGTTCTGCTTGTGCAGGCTAAGGGTAAGCGAAGGATAGCATACAGTATTGGCATAACGGGTGTGTTTCTATATATTTTCGTAAAGCCTGTGCGTTTTCTGGCAAATGGTTTTGCCAGTCATACGTTTAAACTATCCTCTCTGTGGGTGATGGTTTTGATGCTCTATATCGCTGCGAGCGGTTTTGACCAGCTTCTTGAGGACAGAGGGAAAATCAGGCTGAGATGGATTGCGGCAGCGGGACTTGTAATCACTGTGGCGGCGGGACTGTTTAGGATAGATGGCATGAATTATGTGAAATTAGCTATCACTATTGTGTTTTTGCTGGTATATGTGGGGATATTTTGTTTTTACAAGTATCGAAACTGCTCGGCAGCACAGGTAAAAAGGGTTCTGTTAGTGCTTGCTGTCGCAGAAGTTGTGTTTACATCCTATGATTGTGTCAACAAGCGGGGAACGATGGACAACAATCTGTACGAAGATGGGACAATGGACGCGCTGGCTTTTATTGACGAGCGAAATGGAGCTTCCGCGAATTTTTATCGCATTGATAAACAGTTTCAGGCATATGCACTCTGCGATTCGCTGTATCAGAATTATATGGGGACCACAGCATATATAGGGGGAAGCGGTGACAGGAAAAGTACCGGAAACTTTTATCAGGCAGTGGCAATGCCGACCTTTGGTGGGAATAACCATAATATGACAGGATTTTCCACATCGACGAAAATCAATACGCTGATGAATGTTGGGTATATTCTATCCCAAGTGGATATGAATCCGAACTTTGGGTATGAGAAGATCGGGGAAATAGAAGGGATCTCTGTCTATGAGAATCAATATGCTCTGCCGCTTGGATATGTGTATGACCAGTATATAAAACTGGAGGATTATGAGAAGCTTGACATAGAGGAGCGCAGAACCGCCTTGCTGACGTTATGCGTGCTGGGGGAGGCGTGCGATGTTGGCGGAATCACAGAGGCGGAGTCTGTGTCTGAGGAAGTGGCGCTCTATCCGTATGAGGTTCAGACAGAGATAGAGTTGACAGAGAACTGGCTGAAAGTGGAGCTTCCTGAATGCACGCAGGAGAATGTGAACCTGATCGCACTGGATATCGACAGTGAAGATGCTTGTAGTTCGATGATGGAATATTATAATGCTGATGGGGATGCTGTGACGACATATATTGGCGTTGCCGGCGGCAGTGATACGTATATTCTGGAATTCAATGATGCACAGATTCAGCAGGTGCAGATTTTTGGTACAAATCAGTATAATATAAAGGCGGTCAGATTGTATCAGGTGCCAAAAGAAGTGTACTATCAGGCGTATATTGACGCGTGCGGTGAGTTGCAGAAGAATGGCATGGTAGTACAGGAGATGGACAGCAATACGATTGTTGGCACGATCGAAAGCAGCAAGGATGGCATGATGACGTTTTCTATTCCGTATGATAAGAATTGGCATGTGTATATTGACGGTGTAGAACAGGCGTTGCAGCCTGTCAATATAGCAATGATGGGAACTACGGTCACGCAGGGGACACATGAGGTTCAATTGATTTATCATAAGGAAAATCATTGGGGGTGGTTTGCAGCCGCTGGCGTGGTACTGTTTGCAGTGGGGCTGGTGATGGATTTTTGTTGGAGTAAAAATCAAGATAATAC
>CAMWJQ010000472.1 GCA_947174615.1 uncultured Lachnospiraceae bacterium | reverse complement strand
TCCTCCTTCTCGATATCGAACAGGGACAGGGAGCTGAATCCCGGCGTATCCATAATGTAGGTACTGTCAGAGACTGCAATCAACTCTGAATGCCTTGTCGTGTGTTTTCCACGCGCAATCTTCTCGCTGATCGCCCCGGTCTCCATCTGTTTCCCCTTTTGCAGACAGTTCACCAGTGAGGACTTCCCCACACCGCTCGGTCCCGCAACTGCTGTAGTTTTTCCACACAGTACTTCTGCAAGCTGGTCAATGCCTTCTTTTTTTTCGGCACTCGCAAACAGAATCCTACAGTCACTATGCGCATAAATTTTTTCAATGTACTCCTGCTGCCCTGTATCTGAAAGGTCTTGTTTGTTAAAACACAGGATACATTCCAGCCCCTGTCTGCGCATCATAATCAAAAATCGATCCAGCAGGTTATAATTCGGTTCAGGTTTTGTCATGGCAAAAATAAGCAGCGACTGATAGATATTTGCCACTGCAGGACGTATGAGTGCATTTTTTCTTGGCAGAATCCGTGTGATATTTCCCTCCGCATCTTTGACATGCGTAATCTCCATATCCACATCATCCCCCACAAGAGGTTTCATATTTTCCTTTCGAAAGATCCCCTTTGCCTTACATTCATAAATCCCTTCATTGGGAACATGAACGTAATAAAAACCTGCGATTCCCTTTATAATTTTTCCCTGCATATCCTTCCCTGCATATTCTTACTTTCTGATTAATTTTTTGTAAACTGTACACTGCGCGAATCATTCTTTGGTTCTGCGACCACCTGCGTGGTCTGGTTGCCATCCGCATCCAGAATAGGCACTTCCTTGTTCGCGAGATATGTGACAATCACCGTTCCATATGCCGATGAAACCTTTAGATCATTGATATTAATTGAAACAGGAAACGCTGTGACATTCTGTGCGGACCACAACACCTCCGCCCTGTCAGCCGTCATGAGATGAACCTCCGCAGGACCGCCCACGTAATCCTCCGGCGCCTCCACAGTGAGCCGGCAGCTATAGGTTGCGATCTCACTCCCGATACTAATCTTTAGATCTACCTTTGCCCCTACAAGAACATTTGTTCCTGCTTCGTAACTTTGATAACAGATCTGCCCCGCCGGATAATCCGAGCTGTACGACTCCTCAATATCATTTACCACAAAACCGGCAGCTTCAAGCATACTGACCGCGGCATCCTTCGAATTGCCTAATACCTGCGGCATGCGGGCCTCTGCGCCATCGCCGCCCACGCTCAGGACGATCGTCACCTCCGACTCGATCGGTGCGATACTGTTTCCCTCCGGTGACTGTGAAATAATCGTGCCTTTGGCATATTCTGCCGAGCTTTGCTCTGTCTTGATGACCTTAAATCCCTCTCTTTTCAGTGCTGCGGTGCCCTCCGCCTCCGACATCCCCTCAACTGCCGGGACGGGAATCCCCTCTCCCCCTGCACTGACAGTAAGAATGATCGTCGTATTCTTAAGAATTTTGTCATTGGCAAGCACCCTCTGTCCATCCTCAAGAGCTGCCGATATGACCTTATTTTTAGCGTACTGTGTCGATTCCGTAAATGTTGTCTTGCATCCGAGTCCGACAGCATTTAATGACTGTTTGATCTCATCAAGATCATGACCTTCAAACTCAGGCATCACTGCACGCTCCACATCATCACCGTTGTCTGGACTCTGTGAAGATACATTGCCAATCTGCCCAAAAATACCTGTCGCCTGCCCCACAAAATACAGCAGGATACAACCGATAATCACTGCCGCGATCACCGTGAGCACTGTCTTAAATCCCTCCGCCTTTGGATTGTAGTCATACTCATTCTTCCCAAGATTTTCAGGATACTCATAACTGTCATACACATAACCGCCCTTTCGCACATTCTGCCTGTTGACAACCTCCTGCTCATAATCTTCCTCATAGTAATCATACGCTTGGTTTGCCCTGCTTTGGCTGGTCTTTGCCGCTGTATTCTGCTGTGGCTTTTTCTTCTTGTTGGCTGTAGTCTTCTTCTTAGCCTCCGGTTTCTTATTTTCCGCCTTTTTATTTTCTGGCTTCTTTTCCGTCTTTTTGGCGCCTGTGCTGTTCGCCGTTGCTTTTGGCGTCTTCTGACGATTGGTTTTTGCAGGCTGTTCCATCACAACCTCGCCGTAATAATCATCATCCTCATAGTATGCAGTGTGGTAGGAATCCATCTCATAACGATTGCTGCTCCTTCTGCTTGACGATGTCTGCAATCCTTGATCAGGCATCGTCTCCAACACCTCCTCATCTGCATAAGCCTCTCTGCGCGGCACCCTGTCCTCCCATACGGTGTCAAGCACTGCGGGAATGGGGATGGGTTCTGGCGAGGATGCAACAATCTTAGTCTTTCCTGCCTCATCTTCCATGTCTACCTGCGCGATCGCCGCATCCGGATTAATCAGAGAATGCTTTAGATCCGCAATCATCTCTCCCATACTCTGATACCGCCTGTCAGCGCTCTTTTGTGTACATTTCATGACAATATTTTCCACACTCACCGGAATCTCTGGTACAAAGTCCCTAAGAAACGGCATCGGGTCCTGAATGTGCTTGATCGCTATTGCCACTGTGGTATCCCCATTAAAAGGAACACGCCCTGTCAGCATCTCAAACATAGTGATACCCATAGAATAGATATCGCTCTTCTCATCGGAGAATCCGCCTCTTGCCTGCTCAGGCGATGTGTAGTGGACAGAACCCATTACATTCGAAGTGATTGTATTGCTGGACGCTGCTTTGGCAATGCCAAAATCAGTCACCTTCACCTTCCCCTCTTTCGATATCATGATGTTTTGAGGCTTTATATCTCTATGTACAATTCCTGAATTATGTGCAATTAAAAGA
>CAMWJQ010000471.1 GCA_947174615.1 uncultured Lachnospiraceae bacterium | reverse complement strand
ATGGCAAATCATGTCAGCGCTTATCATGACGTAGAATATCGTATGCTGAATGCCGAGGGAGACTATGTATGGGTCAACTGTAAAGGGTATATGACCTATGACGAAGAGGGCAGCATGGACTTTTTTGCCGGATTTGTCACGAACTTGGGCGTCAGGAATAAGATTGACCCTGTCACTGGGCTTTGGACGCTGCACGAGTTCCGCAAGGACACAGAGGAGCTGCTGTACAACAATCGATGCGGTGCGGCAGTTATGATCGGGCTCAATAATTTTAAGCGGATCAATGATGAGTTTGGTTATTCCTACGGCGATAAGACGCTCTATGCGGTCGCGCACAAGATGCTCGGTGTGCGGACGCCGGGGACGCGCATTTACCGCATGGACGGTTCAGACTTTGCCCTGCTGATCGAGAACGGCACCTGTGAGCAGGTGGAGCGTGAAATCGAAAAAATGCAGCAGGCATTTTTTACACTGGATATCGAGCGGAATCAAGTGCAGCTTGATTTCAGGGCAGGGGCAGTGCTGTTTCCGCAGAATGGGAAGTACATTGACCAGATTATGAGCAATATGCTGATCGCGCTGGAAAATGCCAAGAATGCAGGAAGTAAGGGGGTGGCTTTCTACACAGAGGAGATGCATTTGAAAAAGACGCGAATGCTGCGGCTGAGGGATGCCATGCGCGAGTGTGTCAACGATAGTTTCAGAGGATTTTCAATCGTGATGCAGCCGATTATAGATTCCAGGACCGGAAAGGGAACAAGCTGTGAGACGCTTCTTCGATGGAATGATGAGCGCTTTCCAGGCATCGGACCGATGGAGTTTATCCCGGTTCTTGAGGATACGGCGTTCATTATTCCCGTAGGAAAATGGATTATTGAACAGGTGTTGAGATACCTGAATGAGTGGGAGGAGCGGGGGCTCAATGCGATCGAGAAGGTCCATGTCAACGTATCCTATATCCAGCTGCATGATGATGATTTGGTGGACTATACGGTCAGCAAACTAAATGAGTACCATATTGCGCCGGAACGTCTTGTACTGGAGCTTACCGAGAGCTGCAGGATCGGGCGGATCGACGAGCTGACACAGCGGCTGCAGAAATTTAAAGACCAGGGAATCAGTATCGCGCTTGATGATTTCGGCACAGGGTATGCATCGCTTGCCGTGTTAAAGGATATTCCGACCGATATTGTCAAACTGGATCATACGATGATCAAGTCTGTAGTCGGTACGGACAAAGAGCGGAAACTCATTGAGTTTATCATTTCCTTCTGTAATAATGTGGGAATTATTGTCTGCGCAGAAGGCGTTGAGAACACAACGATTATGGGAATCGTCAATGAGGCTGGTGCAGGGCTGCTGCAGGGCTATTATTTCGACAAGCCGCTGCGCGTCGAGGAGTTTTATAATAAATATGTAAAATAAAAAGGGGATATAGGATGAAAAAATTTATGACAATATGCGTATCACTGCTGCTGGGTGCAGTGTTGATGACAGGCTGCGGCGCAGCGAAAAAGGCGCCGGCAGAGTCGGATTCTGTGACTGTCAATATCGCTGCCTTAAAAGGACCGACGGCTATGGGGATGGTGGACTTTATGGACAAGTCCGATCAGGGAAAGCTCACGGATTATGCGTATCATTTTGAGATTGCGGCGGCGGCGGACGAAGTGACGCCAAAGCTCATACAGGGGCAGGTGGACATTGCGGCAGTTCCCGCAAATCTTGCATCGGTGCTGTATAACAACACAGATGCGGGCGTCCGCGTGCTTGCCGTCAATACACTGGGCGTTATTTATATCGTAGAAAGTGGTGACGCCGTGTCAAACGTCAGTGATTTAAAGGGCAGGACCATCTACGCCAGCGGAAAGGGGGCAACGCCGGAGTATGCGCTGAATTATATTCTTATACAGAATGGGATTGACCCTGACAAAGATTTAACGATCGAGTGGAAGAGTGAACACGCGGAATGTCTGTCTGCGCTGATGGCGGAGGAGAATGCAGTTGCAATGCTGCCGCAGCCTTTTGTCACAACAGCACAGACCAAGAGTGACAAGATTCGGATTGCACTGGATCTCACACAGGAGTGGGAGCGGATTGGTTCGGACTCCGCGCTTCTGACAGGCGTGGTCGTGGCGAGAAAAGAGTTTGTCGAGCAGCATCCTGCGGCAGTCACAGCCTTTTTGGAGCACTATGAGGATTCTGTGGAGTATGTCAATGAAAATGTGGAGGCTGCGGCGTCACTGATCGAAGCGTACGACATCGTTCCTGCGGCAGTCGCAGTCAAGGCAGTGCCAAAGTGCAATATTGTATTCATCACAGGCGAGCAGATGAAGCAGAAGCTCTCCGGATATCTCAAGGTACTGTCTGAGCAGAATCCAAAAGCTATTGGCGGGGCGCTTCCGGCGGATGATTTTTATTATGGAGTATGAAAGACAGGATAGAAAAACGCGAACTGCGTCTTTGGGCGGTATCATTCTGGCTGATTGTATGGCAGCTTGCGAGTATGTGGCTGGACAGTGAGATCTTGCTGGTATCGCCCGTCAAAGTGTTGATCAGGCTTGGACAGATGATAGGGACTGTCATCTTCTGGAAGTCTATATTTTTCACGCTCTCGCGCATCGCATTGGGATTTTTTCTGGCAGTTCTGGCAGGGAGCGCACTGGCAGGATTGTCGTCGCGTTTTTGCCGCGTACATGAGCTGGCGGCGCCGCTCATGCTGACGGTCAAGTCGGTTCCGGTCGCGTCGTTTATCATTCTGGCGCTGATCTGGTTTTCCTCAAGAAATCTTTCGATATTGATATCATTTCTGATGGTGCTGCCGATTATTTATACCCTGTAACTTAAACACATCTGACGCTGCCGACGATAAGGCAAGTT
>CAMWJQ010000470.1 GCA_947174615.1 uncultured Lachnospiraceae bacterium | reverse complement strand
GATTTTGGCACAGTCCTCCGGCGAGAATAAATATTCATTTTGATATTGTTTTCTAAGCTCTGCCATGGGCTTTCCTGTCATCGCAGTTTGTATGTCCTTTTGCATGAATGAAATGACTTCGCAGAACCGGGGCGTGTCATAAACCTCCTGAAACCATTCTTCTAAAACATTTGCTGTGCAGTCCAGTGCTTCGTCCATCTCCTCCAAAAAAGGAATTTTGAGATCTGCGATATCACAATCCACGATTTCCTGAACACCATTCCAGTCAATTATGTGTTCACTAATTTCCTGAAATAAGTAGGAAACATCTATTAAAAAGCAATCATAACACGACTCTCCTTCTGCCCAGTTCCAAAAATACCGCGCCTTAAAATCATAATATGCCTCGTCCTTGTCTAATTTCTCCGTATCGCCTGTCGCAATCTCAATCACTACAGCATCGAGGCAATCTGCAAACTGCATAAATTCAGACGGCTCTATCGTTCCTTCCTGATAATCCCACAACATCTCCATGATGGTATCCAAAATCTTTGGTGTTGGAATTTCAGGAGCCATCAGACGGTAGGAATTCCAATACCGTGTAAATATCAAAAGCTGTGCATTAATTGTCGCTTCAAACGGATATGCCGAAAAGCATTCCTCTGCCAGCTTTTTGAGATCAAGAATGAACTTTGACTTTTCTGTACCGCTCAGCGCTGCAAAATCGATCTCGTATAGTTTTGCCATCACGAATATTCTCCTTTACATTTTTTCATAATCATACACTGCCCGCAAAAGCTCCGTCACACTCCAAGCCTGTGCGAAACACCCTCTTGACACGGTTGGCGTACCACCGTCGTAAATCTCCGCAATCTGGGCCACACAGCCTTCCCTGAGCCATGCTGTAAGCGCTTCAAAGCCTTCTGCAAGCTCGGTCTTTATGCGCTCCTTCTCAGCCGTGTCCTCACACTTTTCGCCATAACGAATACAGGCTCTATAATACGCGCCCAGAGGAAATGCCCACACCGTTCCCTGATGATATGCCCTGTCGCGCTCCTGCATCGGTCCGATATAAATGCTGTGGAAATCAGGGTCCTCTTTTGCCAGTGTCCGCAGACCAACTGTCGTGTACAGCTCGTCCCTGACCTTTTTGATGACCAGCGCTTCTTTGTCAGCAGGGAGCATGGTAAACGGCATTGTCAGTGCCCAAATTTGATTGCACCGGATTTGATTTTCATCTTTTCCGCCCGACAGCACATCTTTTAAGTACTGTTCGCCCTCATTCCAGAATTTTTCCTGATAAGATTTTTTGACTCTCGAGGCAAGCTCTTGGTATTTAGCGTCCTGTGTAAGGGTATACATCACCATCAATGCACTGTACCAATATGCATTGATTTCCACGGGCTTTCCGTGTCTTGGCGTCGGCAGAAAATCACCCACACGCACATCCATCCATGTGAGCTGCTCGAGTCCTGCGCCTGCCATGATCAGACCATCACTGTCCATGCCAATGTGAAAATCCGTACCATTTTGATATCTGTCAATAATCTGTTTCAACACAGGGAGGATCTCATCCTGAAATGCCTTGTCGCCAGAGTACTCCATATATTCATACACTGCATTCACAAACAGCAGCGGCGCATCTGCAGAGTTGTACATCGGATTCTCGCCCCCCTCTGGAAACAGATTCGGCAGCAGTCCATTTTTCACGTATTTTGCAAAAGTTCTGAGAATGCTCCTGCACTCCTCAAACCGCCCTGTCACCAGTGTCGCCCCTGCAAGTGAGATCATTGTATCGCGCCCCCAATCCTCAAAAAACGGGTAGCCCGCTATGATGCTTTTGCCGTCTGTAGAATCGCGCCGCACGACATATGCATCTGCGCTGAGGACAAGCTGCTTTCCAAGATCAGAGGACAGATTTGCCTGCGTGAGCAGATGTTTCTTCCTCATGCTATTCTGGTGCATAAAATTATCATAACATGTTTTCACGTCAGCGTCCGCACCCGCCTCTGTGCCAAATATGACATACATGTCACTTTTATCAGCCGCTTTTTGTTTAATAACACAGTTCACAAAGGCATTGCCATACGCCACACGCCCATCGCGCTCATCCTGTGAGAAATACATTTCGCCAAACAAATGCGCCGGTTCAGGAGACAGGGACGCGTTCGTTGACAGATATAATTGAATATCCCTGCCTGTGATACAGTACTGCTTGTCCTGTATATCTGCTGTTGTGTTCTCACCACACCGCACAATTTTATATTCTTCCATTTGCCGTGTCGCATCAAAATCTTCTTTTTTGGACGTAAAACGAAACAGCGGCATGAGCTCCAATGTCACGTCTTTACCGGATGGATTGTCCAGCTCATACCATAGCGCAACTATATTTTTGCCATGTACCATCAGCACATGTTTTATGATCGTCACTCCGCCAGCATGAAATGTCCAGACAGGCGCCTCTTCATCGAAATCATCATAGACAAATTTTTCTAAGTATCGAAATCCCTCATAATCCTTTCCTGATTTCATTCGCTGTGATGTCAGGACATGCTCCTGCCCGTCTATGACCAGCTTCTCAAACATATTCGATACCAGATGCATTCTGACATTTGGCGCTCTCTTTGCAGACATCAAAAGTGCATGATCTCCCCTCGCTGCTGCCCCCGTGACAGACAGGCTGCTGTAACCGCCCAGTCCGTTTGTGAGCAGATAACAGTCCTTTTCGCCGTCCATAATATTTGCCCAGTTCTTCTTGCCAAATTCAAATCTCATGATACTACCTCTTTCTCTTCATTCTAAATTTGATATGTCTTTGTCAAATGATTGATATTAATAGCATATCACATAATATATGGTATCTCAAAAGCTTTTTCCAGAAATTTTTTTCTTGAAGAAGCCCGCCATTTGTGGTATAGTTACAGAC
>CAMWJQ010000469.1 GCA_947174615.1 uncultured Lachnospiraceae bacterium | reverse complement strand
TATAAATAGTATTATTTTATACAATTTCAATAAAAAAGATGTAAAGCCTTATTCACTTAAAATAAAACCTTACACCTTTTGTAAACCGATATTTATTTAGTACTATTTTTTGATCATATCCAGCAGCGAAAGTTCACACTGATGTCAGCAAGATAACTTTTAATTCGACTGTTTTGAAAGCTGCGAACTCCATACAGGGTACATCGAATTAGCTGTTCATGCTAGTGAAATTCATAAAACTGTCCTCTCCTCCCGGCTCAGAACCCGCTATCCTGACAGCCACAAACTTTGCCCCCTGCGTCACCGCTTCATCAAGCTTGTTCTTCCCTGCATAGAGCGTAAACACACCATCTTTTTCAAAAACTTCTATGCCGCCTGTGCCCTCTTTTTCAGAACGCTCCTTCTCCGGCACTTTGATCGACGAGGGATTCAGCTCTATCATTTTGTCAAATTTACCATTCTGGTACGCTGCCATTTTGTCCAAAATTTCCTGTACAATCTCTTCAGGCGCCGCGTTGGTGCTCTCTATAACCAGGTTATAGTTGCTCATATCATAGTAATCAATGTCATAAATTTCCTTATAGCGAACTGTCTCGAGCTTCTGCCTGTTAATCAGCGCCTTTCTGCAGGCATCCTGCGACTCATAGGATTCAGAATTGGCGCGGAGACTGTCGTTAAATACTCTGCGGCTCGCCTCGTCAAGATCCGTGATGATAAATACCTTGAAGCTCTTTGGCGCAAAATGCCATGCAAGCCGCGAGTCAAACACGACATGATCCCGCTCCTCGCCGATTCTGGTCGTCGTGTCGTCTATCATCTTGTCCACGGAGTGATCGCCTCGGCTTGCCGCCTCATTGACCTGCTTGTTAAACGCCTCCACTGACAGCCCTCTTTCCATTGCAAGCTGCCGAAATATATTGCCTGTTGATGAATATTCATATCCCTTTTCTTTGAGTATTTTTGCCACACTGGACTTGCCGCTTCCGAGATTTCCTGTGATTGTAATATTCATATTCCAACTCTCCTTTATGCATTCAGACTCCTGTTTCACCGATTACTGTACCATACACTTCTAACTGCGTCAGTGCAGGAAATGGAGATTGCGCTTCTGCCTTGATCAGATTCTTGAATTCTATCCACGTAATTCTTCTCTTTTCAAAAGTAACTTCCTGCCCTGCAGCGAGTTTTTTCAAATTCGCTGTCACAAAACTTCCATCAGAAAAAGCAAGTGTAACCTCTTTCCACCAGTTATCGTGCGGGAAATCAGCTCTTAAATAGATCATCACCTTGTCCGTCTCAATCTCATGCCCAAAGTCAATCTTCAAACAGGCTTCCGGGTCACGGTTGATTCCCCATGAAGCATACGGCCACTCGCCGTGGGAACTGTTTGCTTTCACCCCGTCAATGGCATTTCTGGCTGCAAAGACTGCCTCATTCCTAGTCTCTACATTTGCAGTCGCATGAGGAAAAGAATTGATGTTCTCATGGCTGTCATATACATTGAGCGCCTGATTCCTGTACGCCCCAATCTCCTCCTGTGACGCATACCGCGCATAGATATAATGACAGCTGCCAGAGAAAGCCTTCGGCGAATACCCACGCCTTGCCTCACCAAACGGAACAATGATATCTACATTGCCCTTCACATAAATCAGCGCTGCCCCCATCGCGTCATCTGCCTGAAACACAAAATACCGCGGTTCGCCGAAATATTCGAGCACAATCCTGTCGCCCTCTTCATATGCAGACGTCGCTACCAAGGTTACCTCCTCCTCGCCCCGCTCTACAAACTTTGTCTCACCAGCTGCCTTTACTACTTTAATTGAAAACATTCTATCTCCTCCTTTCTTTGGTCTCATTACGGATTGCATCTTTTACAAGGCTCATACCCCTGCTCAATAATTGAACTCCTGCTCGCTGTCGAATCCTTACGGTTGTCACCTTCGGGCAGTGAACTGCAAGAGGGCTTGTGAAACTTCTTTGATTTGGTATTTAAAATATAGGTCACTTCCTCTTTGGCTGTGTTGTCCTTCTCAGCAGAAGGCTTTGTATTTTTCCAGACGGAACCATTTCCGTTTGGTTCTCCTGCCTGCCATGTATCAGATTCAGGAACATTGAAGGTGATCTTATTCCCGTCGGAAGTGGCTATGATAGTTCCTTCCTCGTCTGTTCTGTAAACCTTCACCCCATTCATTCGAAATGTATTGAGTGTCTGTGCATGCGGATGTCCGTAAGAATTATCTTCGCCGCAGCTAATGACCGCACTCGAAGGGCTGACTGCCTCAAAAAATTCTTCGGAAGTGGCTGTCCTGCTGCCGTGATGCCCTGCCTTGTAAACGTCTGCTGAAATATCCAGACCATTTTCCAGAATATCCTGTTCTGCATTTTCCTCTGCATCCCCTGTAAACAAAAAACGATTTTTCCCGTTCTGAATCAGCAGTGCAATCGATGCATCATTCGGATTATTATATGTATCATTCGGCGCTAAAATCGTAAACTCTGCTGTTCCCAAAGAATACTTCGCACCAACCTTTGGCGTTGTCTGTTTGAGCTGCTTGTTATCAAGCGCTTGTATTAACTTCATATATGTCTTATTATCTTTTTCATAATTTGACACGAAAACCTTATCAATTTCAAATTTGGTGATGATCACTGGCGCCCCGCCAATATGGTCCGAATCCGGGTGTGTCAGGACCAGATAATCCAGCTTTTTGATTTTCTGTTTCTGGAGATAATTTTGTATTGCGGTTCCCTTCGTTGCTTCACCAGTATCTATCAGCATGGAATGCCCTTCGCACGTGATCAGTGTTGAATCTCCCTGACCCACATCAATAAAATGCACTTCCATTGTGCCGGCTTTCTCTTCTTGTTTTTTCTCCCCGGAAGCCTGGGACATCATGGAATTAACA
>CAMWJQ010000468.1 GCA_947174615.1 uncultured Lachnospiraceae bacterium | reverse complement strand
CATATATTATGATAGATATATTGATAGGTTGTACTCATTTTTTTCTGCATACTTTCAAAAAAATAAAAAGGAGACGCGGGCATTATGAAGGAGCGTTTTAATTTTGAAGGCACCTCCACCGGCGAATACCGTGAAGGGCTCTATGTTATGTACTGTGGCAAAGAATATCCCGCTATGTATTTAGGAGTTGGACGTTTCGTACTCTACTCAGATGTTGCAGATGAAAATTTTACGTTTCCAACTCAGGATGGAAGATACCTGCTACAGACCGACCTGCGCGACGAGGATCTCACACGCGCATGTGAAATTCGTATGGTCGGTATCGTGCGCAGCTGCTATGAAAGCGTAGCGATACGCAATATTCTCAAAGAAGGGGTTATCGTATCGACATACAATCCCCGGCTTGGCTTTGAACTGGGGCTAAAACCTATGAAATCCCTTGGCTTTACAGGTCTTGTAGACCGGAAGATTTTGATTGACATTTATGAAGAACGCGACTATCTCTGGAATCCCGCTCTTGGCATCTGCACCACACTTTGTCAGGTTACAGGGACGAAAGACAAGGACTCATGGTTCGTTGACAACGACCGGATCACGCAGCTCTATGTAGTGGATACCAAAAATGAATCCATTGAATGAGAAAACAATTCGAAAAAAATCGAGCAGGAAACCCACTCGATTTTTTTGTTTTATATTTTCATTTATTTTGCGAGAAGCATCATAATCTTATTGCTTCTGTCGATGAACTTCGTCATGTCCTCCGGCTGCAGAGGCGCCTGCTGAATCAGTGCCAGATCATAGAGCTGCTCGCACATGAGCGCGACATTCTCGCCCTCCTTGTTTTCCAAAATATAGGCTACAAGCTTGTTGTTGGCATTGAGAATCAAGGTCTGCCCCTCTTTGCTCATGCCCATTCCCATATCCATTCCGGGCATCGCATACATCTTCATCATATCCTGCATTCTGCGTGATTCCTCAGAGACGGTAATCATCGAAGCAATGTCTTCATTCTTGAGCTTCTCCACTTTTACAGTGATCGAGTCGTTATTCACAGCTTTCTTGAATACTTCTGCAATCTCCTCACTCTTCTTTGTAAGCTCCTCCTCTTCCTCCTTGGAGTTCTCTGTCTTGAAGGTATCTGTCAGGTCTGCGTCGATACGCGCAAACTTGATTCCCTCATTCTTGGATTCGAGCTGAGATACAAAAGGCTGGTCAATCTTATCAGGCAGCACGACAGCATCCATTCCTGCCTTTTTGAACATATTCACATACTGGCTCTGCTGCACAAGATCTGTCACATAGTAGACAATCTTCTCCTTGGTCTCTTTGTCCTCTGTTGGGATATCGACTGCATCGCCATCCCCGTCAACCACTTCGGCATCAATCTTTTCGCCTGTCTCAGCATCTGTTGCGGAAGCTGCGCTTTCTTCTGTATTTTCATCCTTATTCTCCGCCTCATCTGGGTCTATCTTCTTGACCTCTAAGCACTCTGGCAGCGTCAGGTACTTGCCGTCAAGATTCTTGAACAGGATATAGTCTGTCATCTTCTCACAGAACTTGTCATCCTTGAGACAGCCAAACTTGATGAACGGGCTGATGTCATCCCAGTATTTCTCATAATTTTCCTTGTCTGTCTTGCACATTCCAGAGAGCTTGTCCGCAACCTTCTTGGTAATGTACTCACTAATCTTCGTCACAAAGCCGTCATTCTGCAGCGCGCTTCTCGATACATTCAGCGGCAGGTCCGGGCAGTCAATAACACCCTTTAACAACAGTAAAAATTCTGGTATGACCTCCTTGATGTTATCTGCGATAAACACTTGATTATTGTACAATTTGATTGTTCCCTCGATCGACTCATACTCCATGTTGATCTTCGGGAAATAGAGAATACCCTTCATATTGAACGGATAATCCATGTTCAAATGAATCCAGAAGAGCGGCTCCTTGTAGTCTGCAAAAACTTTGCGATAGAACTCGATATATTCCTCCTTGGTACACTCATTCGGATGTTTTGCCCACAGAGGATGAATCTCATTTAACGGTACAGGACGCTTTTTGATCTTGAGTTTTGGCACTTTCTCCTTCGTCGGTTCCGCGCCATCCTCACACGGGATTTCCTTCTCCTCCTCAAACGACTCTACAACAACATCGTCCTCCCTCTTGTCCTCAGGGTTGATGGTCTCAAACTCCTCCGGCGCATTTGCCTTCTCAAGATAAATCTCATATGGCATGAATGAGCAGTATTTTTTGATGACTTCTCTTGCCTTATACTCATTGCAGAACTCAAGGCAGTCCTCGTTGAGAAACAGCGTAATCTCTGTACCCACTGCTGTTCGGTCTCCGTCTGTCATGGAAAACTCTGTACCGCCATCGCACTCCCAATGTACCGGCACCGCATCCTTCTTATAAGAGAGCGTATCAATATGCACCTCGTCTGCCACCATAAATGCAGAATAAAAACCAAGCCCGAAATGACCAATGATCTGATCGTCATTCGTCTTGTCCTTGTATTTCTCAATGAAATCCGTCGCACCTGAAAATGCGATCTGGTTGATATACTCCTCCACCTCGTCCGCTGTCATGCCAAGTCCGGTATCAATAAACTTGAGTGTTTTCTGCTCTGGATTGACAATGATATGGATATCCTTCTTGACATCCGCCGGATACTCGTACTCTCCCATCATCTCAAGTTTTTTTAATTTGGTGATAGCGTCACAGCCATTTGAGATCAGCTCTCTGTAAAAGATATCGTGGTCTGAATACAACCACTTCTTGATAATTGGAAAAATATTTTCGCTGTTGATGGACAAGCTTCCACGCTTCTCTGCCATAAAAATCACATTCCTTTCTCGTATCTATTTATAGTTTATATCAAGGGTATTGCCCTGTCTGTTAGATAGTTTAATAC
>CAMWJQ010000467.1 GCA_947174615.1 uncultured Lachnospiraceae bacterium | reverse complement strand
CTTTCCCTTTCGCGCAATCAATTGCGCGTGCGTTCCCTCCTCGCACACCACCCCATTTTCAATCAAAAGAATGCGGTTGCAGAAGCTTGTGCTTGCCAGTCTGTGCGAGATAAAAACTGATGTTTTTCCTGCGCTGATCTGGTGATACTTCTCATAGAACCAGCTTTCTGCAACCGGGTCCAGCGCTGCCGTAGGCTCATCAAGCAGCAGTATGGGCGCAGATTTGTACAGCGCGCGCGCCAACAGGAGCTTTTGCATTTCTCCGCCCGAAAACTCTACGCCGTCGTCATAGATGATTTTTCCAAAATTGCTGTCTACACCCTGCGGCAGTTGTGTGATGCGCTGCCACAACCCCGCCTCCTCCAGACAATTGTGAAGCTTCTCAGCATTCACCGTCTCCAACGGCGCCTCCGCTACGATTTCGCTGATTTTGACAGGCATTATGCTATACTGCTGAAATACGGCAGAAAAGAGTTTATAATATGCTGTCCGGTCATACTCTCGAACATCTACGCCGTCATATAAGACCTGACCTTCTGTCGGATCAATCAGCCCGCAAATCAACTTTACAAGTGTTGTTTTTCCCGCGCCATTTATACCCACAACTGCCAGATGCTCGGCAGGCATAATCTTAAGGTTGACACCGCGCAGCGCATACTCCTCTGTGCCGTCATAACGGTAGCTGACATTGCGCAGCTCTATGACTTTTGCGCGCTCCTTTTCAGAGACCAAAAATCCTCCATCCCTGCGGTATGTTTCCGGATACTCCAGATAGGACCGGAAATATTGTATTCTCTGGCTTTGCTGGCTCAGTGCCGCAAGCTGTCCCATAATACTCCCAAACCATGTTGAAAACGCATTGACTGCACCAAAATACAGCACAAAATCAGCCACCGAAATCTGTCCATGAAATACAAGCGCCAAAAGATATGCATATGCTGCGCTCTCCCGCACCAGCGAAAAGCCACTGTCGCAGACTGCCATCCCAAAGAGCTTGGAAGTATATTTCTTATACCACTGTGCCATACCCTTCATATTCTGTTCATAAATCTCCGAAAACCATACCGCCATCTGGTACAGCCGAATGTCCTTTGCGCTGCGCAGATCATCGGCGCTGCGATTGATATAGTCCAGCTGCTGCTGATAGCCGAAACGCTCTCTGCTGTTCTCGTCAACCCACTTGACAATACGCTGATTCGAGAAAAATCCTACGCCAGAAGTCGCAGCCAGAAACAGAATAATTCCCATATTTAGGCGTGATAAGATACCAAAAAAAACAACAAGTCCCAATATACTTGTGAATAAATTTATCAGGGTCTCATAAATACTCGTAAGCGGAGACGCATTCCCATTACAGCACTCAAAGCTTTCTGTCTGCAGCTTGCGAAACCACTCGTTTTCCTGATTACAATAATCTGTAGTCAGACCTTTTTCCGAGACACATTTCATATAAAATGTGTTCATCTTGTACTTGTGAAAATAGAAGTATTTTTTTAAATATTCACTTATTGCAGACAATACAGCAATGCCCGCCATCAATGTCAGAACCGTTATGCTCAGTTCCGCGAAACTACGGTTGTCTGTAAAGCAGGCAATCACTGCTTTGGGCAGATAAGTTGCCAGAACTGGCATTGCCACATTCAGCAGAATCATGGCTATACCCAAATACAGCAGCGAAACACAGCACTTTATCGTACACCGCAGACAGTACAGGATATTCTGCGCTATGGTATAAGTAGTTTGTCTCTGTTCATTGTCTTTCAACATGCTCACCTCCTAGTACCATAGTATACAATACAATTGCCAATTCTGTCAGATTTAACGTGAATGGTTTGAAATAGAACCTGAAATGCAGGACAAGAATTTTAGACTTCCAAATGGAATCCGATGTAAAGATTTATTCTTTAACAGTTCCTTAGATTGATACATGATGTATGGAGACGATTCAAGATATATTGAGAAAATTACAAAGGCAGCAGCACTTCCGACGCAAATATTCCTTCCTCATTCTGGCGGTTAATATAGCCGTCATACTTCTCGACAATGCGGTCAATGCGTCTCAACCCAAAACCGTGACTGTCACCGTTTTTCGTGGAAATATATGTCTTACCCAACTTTTTGATTTGCTGCCCAGAAGAATTTTGAACCGAAATATATAACTGTTTTTTCAGAATGCCGATGTAAACGCGAATAAATCGCTCTGAGTCCTGATCCTGTTTCAGACAGGCTTCCATGGCATTGTCCAAAAGATTCCCAATCACAGTGCAGAGGTCGATTTCTGATATCCTCAAATCGGATGGCACGACCGCTTTGGCACGGACCTGGATATCATGCGACTGAATCAGGGAAAGTTTGCTGTTGAGAATGGCATCCACCATCACATTGCCCGTTTTCATGACGGTATCCACCGTTGTAAGATCGTCGTTCAGATTCAGCAGATACGCCCGAAGCTGCTGCGGCTTGTCCGTCAGTGCGAGCATCGCCTGTATATGATTGTGGTAATCATGCCGCCAGCCGCGCATTGTTCTGTACACATTTTGAACCTCCTCACAGTGCTTAGCAATCAAATCATTCTGATATGCTGCGATTCTGCGGTCAATTGCCCGCCCAAATAAGAAGTCAAATAGTTTCATCAAAATACTCCTTGATTTATCACATATATTTATAGTACTGTATAAATGCCTGATTTGCCATATGATATGCGCTTCTAGCCAGCGGAATGGCTCTGCCGTCCTCGAATACCACTTCCGTTTTTGTCATGCGCGCAATGTATTTTAATCCTGCCAGATAAGAACGATGACAGCGAATAAAATCGCGGCCAAGAATCCGCTCCATCTCAGAGATAGAACACTTTGTATTATATTCATTCTCTGTAGTGTATATGTGACCTTGTGAGAAAGCACCTCAACATACACAAT
>CAMWJQ010000466.1 GCA_947174615.1 uncultured Lachnospiraceae bacterium | reverse complement strand
ATCGCTTGACAGACCCACGTGCGGGGAGGTGCTCTTGAATGGAAAGACTCTGGCGAGCATCAATGAAAAGGAAATCTCCGCATTTCGGCGGGACAACTTGGGATTTGTATTTCAGGATTTTAATCTGCTCGACAATTTTTCGCTGAAGGACAATATTTTGCTTCCGCTGGTTTTGCAGGGGAAACCTGTTGCGGAGATGGAGCAGCGTCTTGTTCCGATTGCAGAGAGCCTTGGCATCGCTCAGCTGCTGGAAAAATATCCGTATGAAGTGTCGGGTGGGCAGAAGCAGCGGACAGCCGTTGCGCGTGCCATTATTACGAATCCGCAGATGATTCTTGCGGATGAGCCGACAGGTGCGCTCGACTCCAAGGCATCCTCGGGGCTGCTCGGCGTGTTTCGGGAGATTAACCGTGACGGGCAGACAATCCTCATGGTGACGCACAGCACCAAGGCGGCAAGTCATGCAGACCGCATTTTGTTTATCAAGGATGGGGAGGTTTTCCACCAGCTCTACCGCGGAAATCTGACAAATGAGCAGCTCTATGCAAGAATATCGGACACACTGACTGTGTTGACACAGAAGGCGGACGAGACACAGTTTTCATTAGAACACAAATTAGCATCTGGGATATAGCGGGCAGCGGATCTGCGCATTTCCCAGAGTGTGATCAATAGTTGACAAAGTATGTTCTACGCAGGTTTGTTGGAAAGGAATTATTATGAATCATATATATTGCAGGTTGGCAGTGACCAACTTAAAAAACAACAGGCAGTTTTATCTGCCCTACATTTTGGCTGGAATGGTATCTGCTATGATGTTCTACATCATGCGCGCCATTCAGGGAAGCGAGGCAATTGCGGCAATGCGAGGATCGAGCACCGTATACATGATGCTGACGATGGGGCTTGTGATCGTGGCATTGTGCGCAGGTATTTTTCTCTTTTACACGAACAGTTTCGTGATGAAGCGGCGCAAGAAAGAGCTGGGGGTCTACAATATTCTGGGGATGGAAAAGAAACATATCGCCAAAGTGATGACGTGGGAGTCTGTGATTTTGTACGTGCTTACTGTCTGCGGCGGTCTTGTGCTTGGGGTGGTGTTTCACAAGCTGGTGGCAATGTTTCTGGTCAATCTGACAGGAATGTCAGAAAGTATTCCGTTTTATGTCTCGGGATGGGGCTGTTTGCAGACGGCTGAGCTGTTTGGGCTGACCTATCTTTTGATGCTGTTTTATAATTTCCTGCAGGTCAGCCTTGCCAATCCGATTGCGCTGCTGCATGGAAGCAGCGTGGGGGAGCGCGAGCCGAAGGTGAGATGGTTGTCCGCAGTGTCTGGTATTGTGTGTATTCTTGCGGGGTATTATCTTGCGCTGACTGTCCACGGGGTCTTAGAGGCGGTCAATATGTTCTTTGCGGCAGTGATTCTGGTTCTTGTCGGCACATATGCGCTTTTTCTGTCTGCGAGCATTGCCTTTTTAAAGATGCTCAAAAAGAACAAGAAATACTATTATCAGACAGCGCATTTTATAACGGTGTCGGGAATGCTGTACCGCATGAAGCGCAATGCGGTAGGGCTTGCCAATATCTGTGTTTTGTCCACAATGGTTCTGGTCATCATCTCAACGACAGTGTGTCTGTATGTGGGCGGGGAGGATTCCCTGAATCATAATTTCCCCAAAGAAATCAATGCAACACTGTATTTTGAGAGGGTTCCGGCACAGGCAGACAGGGCATACCTTGTAGAACAGATTATGGAGACTGCAAAGAAACAGGATAGGAAACTGACATCTATGTCAGATTATGCAGACATTGTGGCAGTGATTCACATGGACGGAAATGTGGTGGAGCGCTATGATAACAACGAGTCTTCTTATAATTATCTGGAGATGGGAATGCTCTATGTGATGACGCGGGCGGACTATGAGCAATTTACAGGGCACACCTATGAACCGATTGCGCCGGGAAGTGCGATGGTCGCAGCGTCACATGTTTTAGACGGGGATGTGGTTGAGATTTTTGGAACAGAATATTTGGTTGCGGACAAGATGGCATTTCCGGAGGGGTTTCCCAACAAAGAGATTCAGGATTTTTTGGGCAATAAACAGGTGATCTATATGGTTGTGGAGGATGAGCGGGCGCTGGAACCTTTTTTGTCCTATGAAGTGCAGTATCATATGGAAATAGATACGGATGGGACGCCGGAGGAGAGAAAGGCATTTGCAGCGGCGGTGCAGCAGACACTTGAGTCCAGCAAAGAAAAGATTGCATTCGTCTCGGGAATGGTCGCTTCAAGGGCAGAGCAGCGTGAAGAGTTCATGGCGCTAAACGGCGGTTTTCTGTTTCTCGGGCTGTTTCTTGGAAGTATGTTTCTGATGATTACAGTGCTGATTATCTATTACAAGCAGATTTCGGAGGGCTATGAGGACAGGGAGCGATTTGCGATCATGACCAAGGTCGGCATGGGGCGCGATGTGGTGAAGGCTGCGATCAATACGCAGGTGCGGACGGTGTTTTTTATGCCGATGATTGTTGCCGTCCTTCATCTGGCAATGGCATTTCCGATGGTAAAGACGGTCATGTATGTGTTTGGAATGATGAATACGACATTGTTTGTCGGCTGCCTGATGGTGACAGCGGCAGTGTTTGCGGTGATTTACCTGATCGTGTTTCAAGTCACGTCGCGGAGTTATTATCGCATTGTATACTGAATGGGAGGCTGAATTATACTTTCAAAATGATATTCTGAAGTTACAGTTCAGCCCAGGACTTCGCACTATGCTGCGAAGTCCGTTAGAAAACGTGGAGGTTGAAATGCATCAAGCCACCACGAAGTGGTTTTGCATGGCTTGATGCTAGTAACAGGAAGCCGAAGGCTGAACTGTTGTTACTTTTCACACCCACGCCAGATTTAGGCATAGCAATACGCCGATGCTACA
>CAMWJQ010000465.1 GCA_947174615.1 uncultured Lachnospiraceae bacterium | reverse complement strand
TTCCTTATCCCCCCACCGGAGGTTCTCAAGAATCGTGCCGCTAAACAGCACATTTTTCTGCAATACGACTGCGACCTGATTTCTAAGCGCCTCCATGTCATATTTGCGCACGTCAAGCCCGCCAACCAGAAGTTCCCCGGATGTGACGTCATACAGCCGGCTGATCAAGTTGACAAGGCTTGATTTCGCGCTGCCTGTGCCGCCGATCACGCCGATCGTCTCACCCGATTTGATTTCCAGATTGATATCCTTTAAGACTGCCTTGCTATCTTTGTTATATGCAAACGATACATTGTTGAATACAATACTTCCATCCTTTACTGTAGTGACTGGCTTCTCGGGGTTGCGAAGATCTGTCTGCTCTGTCAAAACCTCTGCGATACGTTTCGCACTGGCATGGCTCATGGAGAGCATGACAAAGATCATCGAAACCATCATCAGACTCATCAAAATATTCATACAATACGCCAGCAGACTCATCATCTCGCCTGTTGTGAGATTACCTGCGACAATCGTCTTGGCGCCAAGCCATGAAATCAACAGGATACAGCTGTACACGGTCACCTGCATCAGCGGCATATTGATGACAACAAGCCTTTCCGCTTTGAGAAACATGTTGTAAATATTCTGGTTCGCCTTGGCAAACTTGTCTTTTTCATAATCCTCACGCACATATGCCTTCACTACACGTATCGCAGATACATTTTCCTGCACGCTTGCATTCAAATCATCATATTTTTCAAACACCTGCCGAAAATACGTATTTGCACGCGGCATGATAAACGCAAGACAGATACCAAGAAAGATCACTGCGACAAGATAAATGCTGGCGAGCCGTACATTGATGGAAAACGCCATCACCATCGCAATAATCATTGACGCTGGTGCACGCATTGCCATACGCAGTATCATCTGGTATGCATTTTGAAGATTCGTCACATCTGTTGTGAGACGCGTGATCAGACTTGATGTAGAGTACTTATCAATATTCGAGAAGGAGTACGTCTGAATATTCTCAAACATTGCCTTTCTGAGATTTCTTGCAAAGCCCGTCGATGCCCTCGCACCGTGCTTTGCGCCCATCAGTCCTGCCCACAGTCCGATCATCGCCATCAAGACCATCAGACCGCCAATCTGATAGATGTGATTCAGGTTTCCCGCATTGACGCCATTGTCGATAATTGATGCCATCAGCAGCGGGATGACCATTTCCATGATAACCTCCAAAATCATGAAAATAGGGGTAAGAATGGAATCCTTTTTAAATTCCTTAATTTGTGCGCCTAATACCTTTAGCATAAAGTATCCTCCATTCATTATTGATTCATATTTGTCATGAGCTTCTGTGCAACTTCATAGAAGATTTCAAGCCGCTCTGGCTCAATGCCCTCCAAGATCGTGCTCTCCATATTGTCGATCATCGCCTTTGTCTTAATAGCGATTGCCATTCCCTGATCCGTTAGAGAAATCTGTTTGAGCCGGGCATCTCCCTCCACTGCCGACCGCTTGATATACCCCTTCTTTTCCATAAGCTGCAGGATTGCCGTCACCGTGGAACGCCGAATATTGAAATTCGACTCAATCGTCTTTTGATAAACTGCTCTCTCTTGATTGCGATAGAGATAGCCCATGATCCATCCATGCATGAGTGTCACCTCATCCAGTCCCACCGCCATGCCGCACGCCATAAATTTCTTTCCAAATGCACCGTGCAGCCCCCTGATAACGTGCCCGAGTTTATACTTTTGAGCTTCATCACAGACACATTCCTCAAACTCGTCCATATCGCATTCACCTCTTTTCTGAGTTGTTCGCTTCCAAACTGTTCGTGCACTAACATATTATTCCAGATAAAAAAATAAGTCAATAACTTTTTTGGTTACTTCACATTTTTTTCACATTTATCATTTCCAGCAATTTTTATTGTTCTGCAATCTTTTCCGCCAACTCCTGCAAATACATCCAGCGCTCCATCCTCTCCTCCAAAAGCTGTTCCGTGCGTTCTTTGTCTCTGGTGAGTTCATTAAGTTTTACAAAGTCACTGGCATTTGCACCCATTTCATCATCAAGCTTTTCCAGCTGTTCTTCAAGTGCTGCAATCTCGTCCTCGATCGAATCGTATTCTTTTTGTTCTTTATAGGAGAACTTTAATTTTTCCTGCCGGTTTTTGACTGTTTTTAAATTTGTCTGCGCCTGCCCTGCCTCAGAATTTCCGCTGCCTGTTTTTACATCCTCCTCCTGCTTCTTTGCCTGATAATCCGTAAATCCGCCCTCATATTGTCGAATAACTCCATTTTCAAATGCAAAAATGCGCCGCACAACCCTGTCCAAAAAATAGCGGTCGTGTGATACCACAGCCACAATGCCTTCAAAATGATCTAGATAATCCTCAAGAATCGTGAGCGTCTGAATATCCAAATCATTTGTAGGCTCGTCGAGAATCAGCACATTCGGCGCCTCCATCAGCACGCGCAGAAGGTTCAGCCTGCGCCTCTCCCCGCCGGATAACTTGCCGAGAAGCCCATACTGTTTCTCAGGCGGAAACAAAAACCTGTCCAACATCTCCGATGCCGATACAGAACCGTCCACTGTCTGCACATACTCTGCCGTATTTCGTATATAATCAATGACACGCATGTCAGATTTCATGTAGGCAAGACCTGCCTGCGCATCATTTTTGATCTCCTGTGCATAATATCCAATCTTAATCGTCTGTCCTGTAATAACTGCACCCGAATCGGGCTGCTCTACACCGCAGAGTATTTTCATCAGTGTTGTCTTGCCACAGCCGTTTTCCCCGATAAAACCGATTCTGTCATTTTTGAGAAAAATATAGCTGAAATCCCGAATCAGAGTCTTTTCATTGTATCCCTTTGTGATCTGCTGTAACTCTACGGTGGTTCTTCCCATGCGGGTAGAGACAGAGCTTAACTCCAACTGCGCCTCCTGCTGTGGACCGCGCTGC
>CAMWJQ010000464.1 GCA_947174615.1 uncultured Lachnospiraceae bacterium | reverse complement strand
ATTCCCATAAAATGGGAGGTTTTTTTATATTAAATTTTTATGCGTCAAAGCTGTCGCACCCGCTGTCACACCTGCCAACCGCCTTATAAATTTTGTCGAGCACGAAGCCCTTCCGATACAAAAAACCTATCATTTTCTGGCATTCCTCATAAGTTGCATTCGCTCTGTCAAAATGCTTCTTCTCAAACAGTCTGTAAATCAGCTCTTCCTCTGTTGTGATGCTGTCTTCCTCCGAGCATTGCTCATATGCCTGTTCAATTGTATCTCTGGATACCCCTTTGCCGGCAAGACAGTTCTCAATCTGTCTCCTGCTCTTTGATTTCCCTGCATATTCTATGTAAGTCTGGGCATATCTAAAGTCATTGACATATCCATAGGAACTCACATACGCAACCGCAGCCTCAATAATTTCCTCTGGATATATACCTTGTCTGAGCTTCATCCTAAGCTGGTACTCTGTATAATCCCTGCTCTTTAATAAATTCATGCACCTGAGTTTTGCCCGCTTTAAGAGAACTTCGTTCATGATTGTGTCATAACACTCCTGAGAAATCTCAGCATCCTTTTCAATCCTGTACTTTCTGATTTCACTTCGATACAGTGCGAAACAAACATTTGTATCCAGCAGAACTTTTGATTTCGTTTTGGAGATCTCTGCAATTTCTAAAACTGTCATTCTGGCACCCTGACTTTATTCTGCTGCCGCTGGTTCTACGGTTTCTGCTGCCGCCGACTCTGCTGATGCCGTTTTTGATGATGATTTTGATTTTCCCTTGCTCTCTGGTTTCTCTGGCGCCGCTGGTTCCGGCGCTGCATCTGCCCCCTGCAATCCGAAATGCTGGCGGACTTTATTCTCAATCTCCTTACAGATGTCAGGATTATCCTTCAGATACTGTTTTGCATTCTCACGTCCCTGACCGATCTTGCTGCTCTCATAAGCATACCATGCCCCACTCTTCACAATAATGCCAACAGACGCCGCCAGATCAAGGATGTCTCCTACCGCAGAGATGCCTTCGCCAAACATAATATCAAACTCTGCCTCCTTAAAAGGCGACGCAATCTTATTTTTGACAACTTTTACTCTTGTACGGTTACCCATAATCTCACCACTTTGTTTCAGTGACTCAATCCTCCTGACATCAAGACGGACAGACGAATAGAATTTCAGCGCACGTCCTCCTGTCGTCGTCTCTGGATTACCAAACATAATGCCGACTTTCTCACGCAGCTGGTTAATAAAGACGACAACACAGTTTGACTTGCTGATCACCGCGGTCAGTTTACGCAGTGCCTGTGACATCAGTCTCGCCTGCAGACCTACATGAGAGTCTCCCATATCACCATCAATCTCTGCCTTGGGCACCAGAGCCGCAACAGAGTCCACAACGACAATATCAACCGCGCCTGACCGTACCATTGTCTCTGTGATCTCAAGCGCCTGCTCACCGTTGTCAGGCTGTGATATGTATAAATTATCAATATCTACGCCAATGTTCTTCGCATATGCCGGATCAAGCGCATGTTCCGCGTCGATGAATCCGGCTATTCCTCCTCTCTTTTGCACTTCTGCAATCATGTGGAGCGTCACCGTCGTCTTACCGGAGGACTCTGGTCCGTAAATCTCAATGATTCTTCCTTTTGGGATTCCTCCTAGTCCAAGGGCAATGTCAAGGCTGAGAGACCCTGTCGGTACCGTCTCCACATTCATCTGCACATTGGGATCTCCCAGCTTCATCACAGCTCCCTTTCCATACTGCCTCTCTATCTGTGCCAGTGCGGCATCCAGCGCTTTCAATTTTTCTTCTTTTTCCATCATTCCTTCTCCTTTTATTTCCTTTTATTTTCTGTCAAATTTCAAGAACAAGTGTTTTAATCTGTATCTACTATAAAACATTCGTTCGCAAATGTCAAGAGCATTTTATATTTTTTTATCAAACATGCTCTAAATCACCATAACATATATACACTATTGAAACAAGTGCGATTTTTTACATTTCGCGGCTCATCTGCAATACCGTTTGGTTCCATAAAAAAATCCACTACCCTGCCGGATAATGGACCTTATCATTCTTTTAAATTTTCCCGTCAAAGAGTACACTCTTATTTTTCACCAGATAATCAATCAGTGAAATCACCGTCAGAATCACGGCAATCCACATGACAATCTGCGTCAGTACTGCAAACGCATCAATATTGGCAATCATCAGACAGACCATGATCATCTGGAACGTCGTCTTGAATTTTCCCCAGTAGCTTGCCGCGATGACCACGTTGTTGTCCGCTGCGACAAGCCTAAAGCCACTGATAATAAACTCACGGCTTATGATAATAATCACGATCCACGCGGGGATTCTGTCCATCTCAATCAGACAGATCAGCGCCGCACAGACAAGCAGTTTATCCGCCAACGGGTCCATAAACTTTCCGAAATTCGTGACTAAATTGTATTTTCGGGCAATCTTGCCATCCAGCATATCGGTAAGGCTCGCAACAATAAAAATTCCTAATGAAATATAGTCTGCAACATCAGCAATCCCTCCAAACAGCGCCATATACCATTCCCACCCGGCGTAACTGCCCAGCATCACCAGCACAAACGGCACAATCAGAATGACTCTGAAAACGGTTAGTTTATTCGGTAAATTCATCTTCTATCTCTCCTATCAAGTCATATTCATAGGAACCTGTGATCCTTACGCGCACGAAATCTCCTGTCATAAGCTCCCTCCCTGTCTGGATAAACACGAAACCGTCCACGTTTGGCGCATCCTTATAGCTTCTTGCTACATAGGCGTGTTCGTCCGGCACTTTGCCCTCGACCATGACAAGCAGGGTACTGCCAACGGCATCCTGCGCCTTCTCAAAGGCGATTTCCTGCTGCAATTCCATAATATCTGCCTGCCGTTCAAGTTTCACCGCCTCATCAATCTGACCTTCAAACAAAGCGGCGGGCGTGTCCTCCTCCGG
>CAMWJQ010000463.1 GCA_947174615.1 uncultured Lachnospiraceae bacterium | reverse complement strand
CCGGAGGGAAGGGTTGTGAAAATAGAACCTGTATTTGAAAGTGAACCTGACTGGTTGAAGTTGACGATGCAGGACGGTACTTTTTACGAGATAGACATGGATATGGAGATTCTGGCGGTAAGCAATATATACGGACCCTATCCTGAGGATTTTCAGCACTAATAGAAAAAAGTGATTCAGATTGCGCAGGATAGTTCTTCGAGCGTAAATTTCTTCGTAATGGTACAAAAAAACGAAGGAGGGGATTATTTCAAAAATGTATTGACAAATAAATTGGAAAGGGGCACAATCTTCTTATTAAATGTATCATATTTAAAAGCATCATAAAAAGCGGGAGGAACATGGCAGCAATGAAAAAAGCACTGATCGTTGTAGATATGCAGAAGGATTTTATCGATGGCGCGCTGGGGACGAAAGAGGCAGAGGCGATTGTGGACAATGTGGCGGAAGTGATCAAGAACTTTGACGGGGAAGTGATCTTTACGCGCGATACGCATACGGACAAGTATATGGAGACGCAGGAGGGCAGAAATCTTCCGGTTGCGCACTGTATCAAAGACTCAGAGGGCTGGCGGCTTGACAGGAAGCTTGAGTCGCTCAGGACGGATGCTGTGAAAATTTTTGATAAGCCGACTTTTGGTTCTGTCGCGCTTGCGGAGTACCTAAAGGCAGACGACGCGCTTGAAAGTGTTACCTTAATAGGACTCTGTACGGACATCTGCGTCATTTCCAATGCGCTGCTAATCAAAGCATTCCTGCCCGAAGTGGAAATCAACGTGATCGAAAAATGCTGTGCGGGCGTGACGCCGCAGAGCCATCAGAATGCGCTCGAAGCGATGAAAATGTGCCAGATAAAAATTGTGTGATTCCATACAGGGATATTTTGGACGGAATGGTAAACGATAAGGAATAGGAACCTGTGCTTTGCAGTGGAGCGAGAATACAGGTAATCAGTGAATTTTCGTGAAAGGGATTGAGGAATCATATGGGAAACGCACTACATTTATTTCGGGCGGCGGCAGTCACGCCGCGTGTTCATCTTGGCAATGTTACCGAAAACTGCCGGGAAATTCAGACAGCATATGACAGTCTGGCGCAAAACACAGATCTCGTAGTGACACCGGAGCTGTCGCTCACAGGATATACCTGTGCAGATCTTTTTAAGAACAGGCATTTACTGCAGACGGCACTGGAGGGACTGTATGATCTGGTCCAGTATACCAAAAAATATGGGGAGCGCGGGGCAGCGCTGCTTGTCGGCGTACCCATCGAGAAGGACAATGAGCTGTTTAACTGTGCGGCACTGATTCAGAACGGCAGTTTGGCTGCCGTCGTGCCAAAGACCTATCTGCCTAATTATGGAGAATTTTATGAAAAGAGATGGTTCAGCGGCGGAGAGCAGGAGCCATGCGAACTGGAACTCAACTGCGGCGGGAAGCGGATACAGACTGTTTTTGGCAATACGCTCCTTGTCGAGTTTGGCACAGAGCGTAAAGTTTGCGTCGGCATCGAAATCTGCGAGGATGCGTGGGCGCCCATCTCGCCCGGCAGGCTTCTTGCACTGAACGGGGCGGAGATTCTTGTCAATATCTCAGCGTCCAATGAGCTGATTGGCAAGACGCAGTATCGAAAAAATATGCTGGGAGCAGCTTCTGCGGGCTGTATGTGCGGCTATGTGTATGTGTCAGCCGGAAAGTACGAATCGACTTCGGACCTTGTGTTTAGCGGTCATACGCTCATGTACGAAAATGGGAAGCTGATTGGAGAGGGAAAGCCCTTTAGCGACACCGTGCTGGTCAGAGACTTCAACCTTACGAAAATCAGACATGACAGAATTGCAAACAAAACGTACGCTGGCTGTAAAAGAGATTATACACGGTGTGTCTATGAGACAATCAAATGTCCGAAGCCGATTCTTGAGAACGAGGACATTTTAGCGCGCGTGTCCATCACTCCCTTTGTCCCGTCTAAAAACCGCAGAGACCGAAGCCTTGAGATTTTTCAGATGCAGGTGACGGCGCTTCAAAGGCGCATAGAGGCGACGAGGAGTCAATGCGTTGTAGTCGGTGTGTCCGGCGGTCTTGACTCCACGCTGGCACTGCTGGTATCTGCGCAGGCGGTGAAGAATCTGGGACTTGCACCCAAGACCGTGGTTGGCATTACGATGCCGGGATTTGGCACCACCAGCCGCACGAAGAATAATTCTATGGAGCTGATGCGTTATCTTGGCTGCGACTGCAGGGAAATCAGCATTGCGGCTTCTGTGAGACAGCATTTTCAGGATATCGGACAGGATGAGACCGTGCAGGATGTCACCTATGAGAATTGTCAGGCGAGGGAGCGCACGCAGATTTTGATGGATGTGGCAAATAAAGAGGGCGGTTTTGTCGTTGGAACCGGAGATTTGTCAGAGCTTGCGCTTGGCTGGTGCACCTACAACGGCGATCACATGAGTATGTATGCGGTCAACGCAAGCATTCCCAAAACGCTGGTGCGCACGCTGGTTGATGAAGTGGGGCATTTTATGGATGAGAATGGTTTCTCAGGGATGAAAGCGGTGATCGAGGATATCATTGATACGCCCGTCAGTCCCGAATTGCTGCCGCCCAATGAGGACGGAACGATCGCGCAGAAGACGGAGGAAACCGTGGGTTCTTATATTCTGCATGACTTTTTTCTGTATTATACGCTGCGGTATGGTATGGCTCCAGCCCAGATCTATGCGCTCTGCCGTGAGGCAGTCCGTCAGAGCAGTGATTTTAAATTCAGTGATGAAGAGATTGATAAGTGGCTCAGGGTATTTTATACACGGTTTTTCCAGCAGCAGTTCAAGCGCAACTGTATGCCGGACGGTGTGAAGGTTGGTTCTGTCTCTGTCAGTCCCCGCGGGGATTTGAGACTGCCTGCGGAGATTGAAGCTGGGGCGTTTACAATATTTGATGAGGACTGTGAGGATCATAAAGCGTGATGAACGGGAAAGAAAAAAAGATACAAAAAGAA
>CAMWJQ010000462.1 GCA_947174615.1 uncultured Lachnospiraceae bacterium | reverse complement strand
CCTATGGCAGGGCGTGCGCAGGCGGGCGCGATCATCACCCCCCCTCGCTGGGGTCTGCGCTGCGGCAGGACTGGAGGCATTATGACCGACGGGGAGACGGTGATTGCCACAAACAACCGGAATTTCCTTGGTCGTATGGGAACCTCCAAAGTGAATATTTATCTGGCATCGCCAAAGTCGGCTGCTGCCTGTGCAGTGGCAGGGAAAATTGTTGTCCCGTAATTTCAGTTCAGCAAGAGAGTGTGGACAATCTGTCCAATGACAAATTGTCAAAAATAGGATATCCTTTTATTGATACATGTATTGATAAAAGGATATCCTTTTTTATGCACAGCTCCATGCGAGAAAATATGCCGCGAAAGCGGCGCATGGGGGCGCGGCGAGTAGGTGACAAGAGCATTCCGCAGCTTAACTGCACACGAGTAGAGAAAGAATGCAGCGCAATAACTGACATAGGAGGAGTTTATGAAGGCAATAAAAATCGGAACCAAGATTGAGATTTATAATGACACAGTAATGACGTTTAATGAACTGCCAGCACGGTCCTATATTGTAAGATTTGAAAAAATGACAGGTTTTTATCTGGATGAGTATGCAGAGGTGGAAATTAAAGAGGATAAAATTTATGGAGAACACATCAATAAGGTCAACAAGGTTTTGCGGACATACAAAGCGTTTAACCGCAATTTGGGAGTGATTCTAAGCGGTTTTAAGGGAATCGGAAAGTCGCTGTTTGCCAGACTATTAACAGTCGAAGCGGCAAAGAACGGCATTCCAATCATTGTGGTGGATAAGTATATTCCGGGAATTGCCTCCTATATCGAAACCATTGATCAGTGTGTCATGGTGTTGTTTGATGAGTTTGACAAGACATTTGGCGATGTCAAGGCAATAGAAGGAGAGGTGGAACCACAGGCGGCGCTGCTTGGGATGTTTGACGGTATTTCACAGGGAAAGAAGCTATTTGTCATTACGTGTAATGATGTCAGGAAGCTCAATGATTTTATCATAAATCGACCAGGTCGATTTCACTATCATTTTCGCTTTGAATATCCGACGGCGGAGGAAATCAGGACGTATTTACAGGATAATTTAAAGAAATCGTTTTATGGCGAAATCGAGGCGATCATATCATTTTCAAGAAAGGTTGACTTAAATTATGACTGTCTTCGGGCAATTGTGTATGAAATTAACAGCGGAGAGAGCTTTCACAGTGCGATTGAGGATTTGAATATCATTAATCTGTCAAAGGAGAGCTATCATCTCACGATACATTTTAAGAATGGGTCACCGATGCGTATCGAGAATAAACATATTGACTTTTTTGCAGATGAAGAAATTGTTGCTTGCTTTTCAGACGATGGCTTTAATGAAATTCTGACAATCGGTTTCTGGATTAAAGACAGCACGTATGATGTGAAGGAGGACTGTGCAGTCATCATAGCGGAACGATTGAAGATTACCTATGATGAAGAATATGATGAGGACCGTGTGATTAGGATTAAAAATCTGATAGTAGACCGTCTGGAAATCAGAAAGGTTCGGGAGAGGAGCCTGCACTATGCAGTGTAGGCTTGGCTTAGGTCAGATGGTCATGCTCAAGAATATGCCGGAGAAGTCCGCTGCAGCCTTCCATGACATCCTTGTAAGTGGCATCAAAGTCTCCTGTATACCAAGGGTCTGCTACATCTCTGCCAGAATCGGCAAAGGTGAGTAGTTTATAGATTTTGTTCTCGCTGTCACCGCCTGCAATGCGGGTCATATTGCGGATATTAGCGGTATCCATACCAATCAAATAGTCATATACTGCATAGTCCTGCACCGTCATCTGAACTGCGCGGTGTGGAATCAGTGGTATTTTGACTTCCCTTAGTTTGTTCGCTGTGCCGTAGTGTGGGGGATTGCCTAATTCCTCGCGGCTGGTGGCAGCAGAGTTGATATAAAAAGCATTTTCCAGTTTTTTTAGTTTTACCAGGTGTGTCATGACGCTCTCAGCCATTGTGCTGCGGCAGATATTGCCGTGGCAGACGAATAATATTTTTATCATATCTTTTATATCCCTTCATAAGCCTTCAAACCTTGATATTTCAAGCTTTCCGGCACTTTTTTCATTTTTTGTTTTTTACCCTTAATCTGCGTAATCCGTTATAAATCTATGCAAATTTACGGGCAAATGGTGTAGTAATTGGTGTAGTAGATTGGTGCATTTCTCAACCTGATTTTCTCTGTTTTCCTTGCGCATCAGCTTTGAAGTCCCAAATTTTTGCCATCTGTTCCGCCGCACGGTCATAGCTGGCATGAGTATAGACATTCAGCGTAACACCTACATCGGAATGACTCATTACATACTGTAATGTCTGAATGTCCATACCTGCGTTTGCCATGTTGGTACAGAAGGTGTGGCGAAATACATGAGGTGTAATATGTGGCAATGGATTGTCCGGATGCAGCTTCTTATATTTCTTCATTGCCCACCGCATCTCGTTCTTGATATGTAATGCCACTTTCGGGTGATTGTCTTTGTCAATCAGAAGAAAACCGCTGTAACCGTCTATGATTGCTTTTGTATATCATCTTAAGACATTATATTGAGGTCATAACCAACAATCAGCCTTCATTGCATCAATTATTACTACACCATATTATCCCGATTCTGTCTATTATAAAGAAACCTTCTAACCTCCATAACCAAATCAGGCGGATCATCATCAATTACCACATAGTAAATTATATAATTATCCACATAAATACGATAATAAGGATATCTACGCTCCCGGATAGAATGATATGGTTCAAAAGATTCAGCCATTGGAAGCCGCTCCATAATAGCAGACTCCACTTTATCCAATAAGTCATTTGCAGCTTTTGGATTCTTCAGTTTCTCCGCAATATAGGTGACTTTTTCATCAAGGTCATCATAAAAAAGTGGCAGATAGCTCAATCTGTACTTTTTACTGAACATTTATCTTCCTCCGCAGTCTTCCAAAAACTTCTTCATGGCTCAACCTGGTATCGTTTTCCGCCGAATACCTATCTGCTTTATCT
>CAMWJQ010000461.1 GCA_947174615.1 uncultured Lachnospiraceae bacterium | reverse complement strand
TACGGAGGTCCAGACGGCGAGCTTGCAGCATCAATGCGTTATCTTGCACAACGGTATACGATGCCTTATAACACAGTTGCAGGTGTATTGACGGATATCGGCACAGAGGAACTTGCTCATTTCGAGATGATTTGTGCAATTGTATATCAGTTGACGAGAAATCTCACACCAGAGGAAATCAAGGAGTCTGGCTTCGATAAATACTATGTGGATCACACACTTGCCCTCTGGCCGCAGGCGGCAGGCGGTATTCCGTTCAATGCCTGTGAATTTCAGTCCAAGGGTGATGTGATTACGGATTTAACGGAAGATATGGCAGCAGAACAGAAGGCGAGGACAACATATGACAATATCCTTCGTCTGGTCAAAGACCCTGATGTCTGTGACCCTATCAGGTTCCTCCGCGCGAGGGAGATTGTGCACTTTCAGCGTTTCGGTGAAGCGCTCCGCATCGCACAGGAGAATCTCGACTCCCGCAATTTCTATGCGTTTAATCCTGAGTTTGATAAGTAAAAGTAAGGCAAAAATTCACACAAATTTCGCTGATATAGAAGCATTCATATGAAACAAAAAGCAGATTGCAGAAAATACACTGTAAATCTGCTTTTTGAATGAATGCACACTAAATAAAACAATACTGCTGTCAGAGTAAATAAAATTGTGATACTTAGGGGTTTTCATATAATTATTTTGTGGTACAATGAGATTTAGAGACTGCATAGTTTCTTAGGAACTGTTAAGAATTATACTGGCGGTCGAAGCAGCAGAGAAAGATTTAGACAAGTCAAATGTAAAGATTTATTCTTTATCAGTTCCTTAAACTTAAAGAAAAAATGTTTAAAAAGGAGAAGAGAACAGTGGAAAAGGTTACGGAAGATATCATAAATATTGGTGTCAATGATCGGGAAATCACACTATTTGAAGGACAATACGAAGTAAGAAACGGTATGGCATATAATTCATATGTCATTTTGGACGAGCAGGTTGTCGTGATGGATACGGTTGATCCACGCGCAACGCAAGCGTGGTTGCAAAATCTGGAGGAGGCAGTTGGCTCAAGAACTGTTGATTATCTGGTTATTCAGCATATGGAGCCGGACCACGGCGGCAGTATCATGCAGCTCATGCAGCGTTATCCAGAGATGAAATTGGTTGGAAATGCCAAGACATTTCAGATGTTTCAGCAGTTTTTTGATGTCGATCCGGGCGAGAAGGCAGTCATTGTGAAAGAAGGGGATACGCTTTGTGTCGGAAAGCATACACTACAGTTTTTTATGGCGCCGATGGTTCACTGGCCAGAAGTGATGGTTACTTACGATCAGACCGAAAAGATTTTATTCAGTGCAGATGGTTTTGGCAAGTTTGGCACGCGCGATGCGGACGAGGACTGGACAGACGAGGCAAGAAGATATTACATTAATATTTGCGGAAAATATGGAATGCAGGTACAGACCCTGTTAAAAAAGGCAGCAACATTAGAGATCAGTGTGATCTGTCCGCTGCATGGACCAGTGTTGCCTGAAAATCTAGGATATTATATTGATAAATACCAAGTGTGGAGCAGCTATGAGCCAGAGGACGAGGGTGTGCTGATCGCCTGTGCCTCCATTCATGGGCACACATTGCAGACGGCAAAGAAAATGAAAGAAATCTTGGAGCAGAAGGGTGCTAAGAAGGTGGTTCTCTTGGATCTGTCCAGAGATGACCTTCATAAAGCGGTGGAGGATGCATTCCGTTACAGTCATATGGTAATAGCGGCAGCGTCGTATGATGCGAGTGTGTTTCCACCGATGGAGGACTTCTTAAACCGTCTCAAATCAAAGAATTATCAGAAGCGTACTGTCGGGATTATTGAGAACGGTTCGTGGGCGCCGACAGCGGCAAAGAGTATGAAAGCATTGCTGGAAGGGGCAAAGCAGCTCAATATTGTGGAGCCGATAGTGACGATCAAATCGGCTATGAAAGCAGAAAATCTTCCCCAGTTAGAAGCGCTTGCCGAGGAACTGTTAAAAGCATGATTGTAAAAAACGGTTAATAAATAACTTATGACAAGGACAAGTTGCGTTTAGACGTTCAACTTGTCCTTGTCACAAGTATTTTCTGACAGTTCTTATGTATAGTACTTACTCACGGTAAGTCACCACTCTGTCTCCTTCCAAAATTCTTGTTTTGCCATCAGGAATCAGAGATTCCTCTCCGCGCATAATCATCGCAATCAGTTCATCCGGTGCCAGATTTAGGTCTGCGATGGTGCGGTTGCACCAAGCATGATATCGGTCAATAAAAATCTCATCGAGCAGTTCATCTCCGCTTGGATTATAAGATGGCGCGCTCAGGATCACGCTGTCACCGGCAAGGATTAGCGTATCACCTTTTGTGATGATGGTTTCATGATTTCTCTTAATCATCAGTGCAAGGGACCCTGTTGGAAAGGATACTTCCTTGACGAGTTTGTTTTCCCAGTGGTGTCCTTTTGGTATGTACATGCGAATCAGTGTAATGGAAGCATCCTCCTGATAATCGTTGAAAGTTTTGCGGACATCTTCATTTTCGTCGATCATATCCAGCTTTTCAGCCACTCTTGGAAGCAGCGTTCCCTGGATGGCAACGGAGAACAGCGACACCATAAAGACAATATGGAACAGATTGTGCGGCATGATAACGCCGCCCGCCACTGCCATAATGGCAAACACCGACGAGGAGGCGCCGCGCAGCCCTGCCCATGATACCAGCAGACATTGCTGCGCAGAACAGTGAAAAGGTTTTAACAGCAGGAAAACAGCAACAGGTCTTGCAATTAAAGTAAGGATGGTGGTTATCACAATCGCTGTGATGATAACGCCTGACATTTCATGTGGAATGGTCAGAAGCCCCAGCAGGAAAAAGATCAAAATCTGTGCAAGAGAAGTAACACCGTCAAAGAATGGAATCAAAGTAGCCTTGCTCTTGATGCGGCTGTTGCCGATAATAACCCCCATAATATAAACGCTCAGATAGGCATTTCCGCCAAGAATCTGCGACAGGGCATAACAGATCAGAACCATAGCGA
>CAMWJQ010000460.1 GCA_947174615.1 uncultured Lachnospiraceae bacterium | reverse complement strand
CTTTTATCATGACCTGTTAATTAGGCGCTTAACAATGAAATTTTGCGCAAACTGGCAAAATCTTGCTTCTGAGTTGCCCAGGTTAGGCGCTTAGCAATGAAATTTTGCGCAAACTGGCAAAATCTTGCTTCTGGCTTGCCCGGGTCAGGAAATTGTTAAAAAATGGATTTAGATGAGAGAGTGCGTGCAATAGGTGCACAGATACGATGGAGTAGGAAAAATTATGCGTTACATTAGGATGAGCGATGCGAGACCAGGCATGTGTCTTGCTTACAATATGTATGATGCGGATGGTCATACATTAATATGCAGCGGCAGCATCTTATCAAAATTTTATATTAATAAGCTCAATGAATATGGGTTTGACGGCGTATACATTCATGATGAGCTGTCGGAGGATATTGAGATTGAGCCGGTGATCAGCCCAGACCTTCGGACAGAGGGACTGGTAAATGTCCGAAACAGCGACGTTGACGGATGTAAGGGTGTGGCGAAGAAGATAGTCTCTCAAGTGCTGCACAAAGGGGTGTTGTCGCTGGATTTGACCGATTTGCGATGCTTTGACGGCTATACCTATGCACATTCAGTCAATGTCGCAGTGCTGTCGTGCATTATCGGGTTTGGGTTGAAAATGAACGAGGAATCGCTGGAGCAGCTTGTGATGGCAGGACTGCTTCATGATCTTGGCAAGCTTGTGGTTCCGCCGGAGATCTTGAATAAGCCGGCGCGGCTGACCAATGAGGAGTATGAGGTCATGAAGCAGCATGCGACGCTTTCTTACGAGATTATCAAGGAGCGGTGGGACATCTCTGCACAGGTGAAAGCAGCAGTGCTGTACCATCATGAGAATGTGGACGGCAGCGGCTATCCGCAGGGGATTGATGGAGACAGCATGACGATTTTTACGAAAATTCTGCATGTGGCAGACGTGTATGACGCGCTGGTTTCGAGGCGCCCCTACAAAAACCCGTACTCTCCGTTTGAGGCGTGTGAGTATCTGATGGGGGCAGGCGGCATTATGTTTGATCCCAAGGTGGTTGAAGCGCTGCTATTGTATGTCCCGTTTTATCCCAAGGGAACCCAGGTGGAGCTCTCGGACGGGCGGCAGGGCATTATTGTAGATAATAAGGGCAGCCGGAATTTAAGACCGCTGTTAAGGCTTTTGGACGGTACAATGATTGATATGCTCGACCAGAAAAATTTTAATCTTACGATTCTGCACGGTGTCAACGAGGAGATTATGGATCCCTGCGCGGAGGAGTCCGAGCGGCGCAAGATGCTGACTCCATTTAAGAAATACCACATCATGATCATTGATGATATGCTCATCAATCTACAAACATTCCGCGGATTTTTGCAGAATGTATATGAGCTGAGTCTGCTGACCTCAGTAGGACAGGCGTTGCTGCAGTTAAAACGCCAGGCGGAGCCTGATCTGGTCATTTTGGATATGGATATGCCGGAGATGAACGGCATCGACGCATCTGTCAAAATCAGGGACCTTACAGGCAATATGGTGCCGGTGCTGTTTGTCATAGACTGCTATGACAAAAGTCTTGTGGCGCGCTGCCGCAAAGCCGGCGCAGCGGGATATATCGTTCGACCGTACAAGCCTGCTTATGTGAAATCCGAAATCAAACGCATACTCTCAGGACAGAAGATTACGAAATAAAGAACAGAAAATATTGACAGGCGCACCAGCGCGAAAGGAAAGTATAATATATGGAAACTTTACGATTTAACGAACTGAATTTAAGCCCTGAGATTCTTCGGGGTGTGAAGGAGATGGGCTTTGAGGAGGCGTCTCCCATACAGAGCAAGGCGATTCCCATCGCAATTACCGGGGCGGATATCATCGGTCAGGCGCAGACGGGAACCGGAAAGACGGCAGCTTTTGGCATTCCGGTGCTGGAGAAGGTCAGAAAAGAGATCAAGCACCCGCAGACGCTGATACTCTGTCCGACAAGGGAGCTTGCGGTGCAGGCAGCGGAGGAAATCCGCAGGCTTGCCAAGTACATGCACGGGGTCAAGGCGCTTCCGATTTACGGCGGTCAGGATATCACGAAGCAAATCCGCGCGCTCAAGGGAACGCAGATTATCATCGGTACGCCGGGGCGCGTGATGGATCATCTCCGCCGTAAGACAATACGCTGTGACCATGTGGATACGATTGTTCTTGATGAGGCGGATGAAATGCTCAACATGGGTTTCCGCGAGGATATTGAGACAGTGCTCGAGTATATTCCAAACAAGGAGCGGCAGACGATACTCTTCTCGGCGACTATGCCGCAGGCAATTTTAGACATCACCAAGAACTATCAGAAGCCGGATGCAAAGATGATCAAGGTGGTTAAGAAGGAGCTGACAGTTCCGAAGATTGAGCAGTATTATCTCGATGTAAAGCGCAAGGATAAAGTGGAAGTTCTCTGCCGCCTGCTGGATTATTACGAGCCAAAGCTTTCTTTGGTATTCTGCAATACCAAAAAAATGGTGGACGATTTGACAGAGGTGCTTAAAGGCAGAGGATACTTTGCGGAGGGGCTGCATGGGGATATGAGTCAGGCACAGCGCGACCGCGTGATGAAAAGTTTTCGAAACGGCAAGACTGATATTTTGATTGCGACGGACGTAGCGGCGCGCGGTATCGATGTCGATGACGTAGAGGCGGTGTTCAACTACGATATTCCGCAGGATGATGAGTATTACGTGCATCGTATTGGCAGAACAGGGCGCGCAGGACGGACAGGGCGCTCCTTTACTTTTGTCAAAGGAAAGGAAGTCTACAAGCTAAAGGATATCATGCGCTACTGCAAGACGAAAATCTATGCAATGCCTGTGCCGTCCCTCAATGATGTGAACCAGATCAAGATTGAGAAGGTCATGGACAAAATCGGCAATGTGATCGAGGAGGAGGATCTGACCGCGATGATCAACACGATCGAGAAACAGATCAACGAGTCCGATTACACGGCTATGGATATTGCGGCGGCATTTCTCAAGCTGTATATGGGACAGCGAAGCGAAGGCAGCGAGGCGAATGTGGAGTACACGTTTGAC
>CAMWJQ010000459.1 GCA_947174615.1 uncultured Lachnospiraceae bacterium | reverse complement strand
GGGTTATATCACTGTACACGGAGCCAAAAACCACAAAGACCGTATTGTCCCGCTCCATCCCCTGCTCACCGCCAGATGCATGGAACTGAAAAGGAAGATTCATTCTTCCTCGCCAGAGGATGAGTACTTTTTTATGATACGTCCCGGCCGGCCGATGCCATTAGTAAATGTCTACCGGAACTTCAGGAGATATCTGGAAAAAGCAGGCATCCCACATACCGGTCGCGGTCCGCGCGTCCACGACTTCCGCCATACCTACTGTGTAAACCTTCTCCGTAAGTGGACAGACGAAGGAAAAGATCTTATGGCGTATCTTCCATATATGAAGGCGATGCTTGGTCATGAGGGATTCGAAGAAACTGCCTATTACCTCAAGCTTACAGTAGAACGGTTCCCATATATAAAGGAATGTTTGAAATCATCCTTCCCGGACCTGATCAAGGAGGTGGCTGTCAATGAACAGGAATTCTACTGATTTTGCCTGTCTCGTCACCAGCTTTTTGACTGATTACCTGCCGCTGCAGAGATGTTATTCTTCTAATACACTCCTGAGTTACAGGGATACCTTGAAACTGTTCCTGCGGTTCCTGGGCGAAGCAAAAGGGATTTCCCCGGATTCCTTTTACGTAAAGGATTTCAGACGGGAGCTGGTCATTGAATTCCTTGAATGGTACCGCCAAAAAGGCGCTGGTATTTCAGCGGCAAACCAGAGGCTGGCTGCCATTAAGGCCTTTGCCGGTTATGCCCAGTTTGAGAGCATTGAATGCATTGCCCCACTACAGGAAGTTGCCGGGATCAAAGCGAAAAAAACATCGTCCAGGGAAGTTTCATTTTTGACGGTGGCACAAATGTCCGCACTCATAAACAGGCCGGATATCAATACCCATACCGGATTCAGGCACCGGGTGATCCTTACCCTGTTGTATGACAGCGGCTGCCGTGTCCAGGAACTGTGTGATATAACGGTCGCTGATGTTTTCCTGAATGCCACTTCTACAGTCCGCCTTCACGGCAAGGGTAATAAATACCGTACTGTGGTGATTGCAGATGAAACTGCAAGCCTTCTCAGAAACTATATTCAGAGATATCTGCAAGGGGCACCTGGGACACAGCCGCTTATCACAAACAGGTGCCGCCAAAGGATTGACCGCGACGGCATTGCATACATCATCAAGAAATATGCGGAAGAGATACACAGGGAAGATCCTGCTTTTCCAAAACATGTCCACTGCCATATGTTCCGGCACAGCAAGGCCATGCATATGTTGGAAGCCGGAATAAATATCATCTACATCAGGGACTTCCTCGGTCATGGGGACATTTCGACAACAATGGTCTATGTCCGGGCGGATAACCGCCTGAAAAATGATGCAATCAATAAGCTGGCTCCAAAGGTCACTGGAGAAACTGAGCTGCCGGATTGGAGCAAGGATAAAGATCTTTTGCAGTTCTTGAATTCTCTGAAATAGTGCTTTATTATGCCGAGTTCGGTAACCACAGATATTAGTATATGCTAGGCTGGCAGGCTGTATCTCGGCATAACAACTAACTCCACATAAGGCAGCGGCATCAGTCCAATCTGTGCCAATATTTACCTTAGCGAACTGGATGGATTTATGCAGGAATACAAAGAAAAGTATGACTGTGAGCCGGAACGCAGAAAGACAACGAAGGAATACGAACGTGCGTCCAGAAGGTATAGAAAGGCACGGAAAGCATTGGCAGACGCTGAAAAGTCAACTCCTGAATTGATAAGGGAATTTAAAGATTCCAGAATGGAGAAGATGAACCAGCATTATTACAATCCGTTTGAGGAAGGGTACAAGAAAATCCAGTACAACCGTTACGCTGATGATTTTGTAATCGGTGTGATTGGTTCAAAAAGGGATGCAGAGAAAATCAAAGAGGATGTGAGAATCTTCCTGAAAGAGAGACTGCACCTTGAAATGTCCGAAGAAAAGACGGAAATCACCCATGCCAGCAAGCCGGTGAGGTACTTGGGATATGACTTCAAAGTGATGCGCTCTAAAAGCATGAAGCGGTGTAAAAACGGCGACATGAAACGGGTGTGGAATGGAAAAGTATTCCTGTATGTGCCAAAAGAAAAATGGGTTAAAAAGGCTATGGAGCGTGGGGCGATACAAGTCAAGCGCAACAAAGGCACAGGCAAAGAAACGTGGAGACCAATGCCGAGGAAAGACCTGATGAACCGGAATGATGCTGATATTGTGTCAACATTCAATTCGGAAATCTGGGGGTTATATAATTTCTACCGCATTGCGGAAAATGTCGGCGTACTGCACAAGTATTACTATATGGTGCGTTATAGTATGCTGAAAACTCTGGCAGGAAAACACAGGACAAAAGTCAGTGCCATTAAAAAGCGTTTCATGGTAGACAAAGTGCTAAGAATCCCCTATGACACAACAAAAGGGAGGAAATACTGTGAGTTTTACCATGATGGATTTAAGAAGCACAGCGACGGCTATGACAATGTGTCGGATGTTATGCCGAACTATAAGAAATACGACAGCAGGCATACGATAATCAACCGAATCAAAGCCGGAAAATGCGAAATATGCGGGGAGCAGGCAGAGTATTTATGTATGCACCATGTAAGGACGCTGAAATCGCTGAAGGGCAGGGATATATTTGAAAAGAAAATGTTGGAGATGCGGAGAAAATCACTTGCACTCTGCCCTGACTGCTTTGAACTCTTACACGAAACCAAAGAATCAAGGTGATTCATGGAAAGCCGGATACGCTGAGAGGTGTACGTCCGGTTTGGGAGGCGGCTCCCTGAAACCTGCTGGTGAAAGCCAGTAAGGCGCAGGGTGCCTACCTCATACCTGATGCAGATGCACTCATCGTATGTCGTCACTGATCCGAAAGGCACTGTCTTAATCGAGTGCGGAAAGCTCTTACAGCGGGGCGGGTACAGAATAAAAGTGCTAAATACAATCAATTTCAAGAAGTCCATGCGGTACAACCCCTTTGCGTATCTGCGGAGTGAAAAGGACATTTTGAAACTGGTAAATACCATAATCGCCAACACCAAAGGCGACGGGGAGAAATCCGGGGAGGATTTTT
>CAMWJQ010000458.1 GCA_947174615.1 uncultured Lachnospiraceae bacterium | reverse complement strand
CCTCATACCAATCATGGAAATAGGTAAGCGCCTTGCGGTAATTGTCTGTCGCACACACGAAATCAACCTTGCCGTCATCACGCAGCACCAAATCGTTGCAGACGTCGTTTGGCCAGTTGGTGAAGCCAAATCCCGCATAAAAGATGTTCTGTCCCCAGCACCACTGGTCAAAACCGGTGCTCATGGGAATCGTGCTTCCTGCATCATTTCCATAATACTTTGCACTCATATCATGATCCTTGAATGCTTTTAACGCGTCGTGAAGTTCATCCAGCGTCGTCGGCACTTCCAGTCCCAAATCATCCAGCCATGCCTTGTTGATCATGGAAAACTGGGGTATTGTATAAATGCTGTAATCCTTATCCGCGCCGATCCCTGCCGTTCCCATCTGCTCCCCCGCGGGAAGCCCATAGATGCAGCCGTTATTCATTGTAATCGCACTGCGGATATTGGGATTCTCTTCGAGAATCTTGCTCAAATTCGGCATATACTCCTCTGTCAGATACGGTGTCAGGTCGATAAACACACCATCCTCACCGTAGTTGGTTACATCATAATTATTAAAACCAACAGCCATAAACGCATCCGGGAGGTCATCGCCTGCAATCTTGATGTTGACCTGCTCTGCAAGGGAATCACTCATACAGTTCCACTCAATCTTCACGCCCGCATCTGCCTGCAGCTGATTTAAAACCTCATTGTTATCGTACCCCTTGCTCAGCGCGCTCATAGCCCCCATAATCTTAAACTCCGTCTGGGAAGTGTCACTGTTCGCCGTTCCCGGCTCCACTGTACTCGCGGATTTTCCGCCGCCGCATGCCGTCATCGAAACCACCAGTCCTGCCGCAAGCGTACCGGAAACCGCCTTTTTCCAAATCCTTGTCTTTCTCATAATATTACCCTTCCTTTCTATGATGAAATTAATCACACCCTGACTCAAAACCTAAACCATTTGGAAGAAACCCGCCCTGCGCGTTCTTCCTTTTTACGCTACCCTTTGACCGCCCCAGCCATAAATCCTTTTTCAAAGTATTTCTGCACAAACGGATAAATAGCCAGCATCGGGGCCGCCGCTACGATAATTGACGAAAACTTAATCATTTCTGTCAGCTTGTTCAATTCCGCATAGCCGCCGGAAATCGTGCTCGCCTGACTTGCACTTGCGGAGCTTTTGATCAATATATTCCTCAGAATCAGCGGAAGCGGAGCCTTCTCTTCGCCCGGCAGGTAGATGAGCGCTGTGAACCAGTCATTCCAGTATGCAACCATGCTGAACACCACCATAACCGCCATAATCGAGCGGCTGAGCGGCACCACAATCTTGTAAAATGTCGTCCATTTTGAAGCGCCGTCAATCCCTGCCGCCTCTATCATTTCCTTGGGGATACTGTTCTCAAAGAAATTTCTCATAATAATCATGTTGCCGACGCCAACTCCACCCGGAAGGAACAGCGCCCACATGCTGTTCATCAGCCCTGTATCCTTTACCACGAGATAAGTAGGGACAAGACCGCCGCCAAAATACATCGTAAATATAAAGAAAATGCTCAAAAACTTTCTTCCCGGCAAATCCTTGACACTGAGCGGATACGCCGACAGATATAACATCAATACGGAGAATACTGTCCCGACGACCGTATACTTGATACTGTTTATGTAGCCTGTCACAATGCGGGAGTCCGCAAACACTGCCTTGTATCCATCCAATGTAAACTGACTTGGGAAAAGAAACGTCTTTCCTGCATATACATCATATGGATTTGACACGGAAGCAATCAGTATATAGTACAGCGGATAAGCAACGATAAACAAAGCCGCCGCACAGATCGCAACCAAAATGATATCGCTTGTTCTCTCGGAGAATCCCGTTGTATTGTTGGATTTGGATTTTGTTTTTGCGTTCATACCACACCTCCTATACAAAACTTGTGTCTTCGGATATCCTGCCAGCAATCTTGTTGACTACAATTAACAGAATAATATTAACTGCTGTATTGAACAGACCTACTGCTGTCGAGTAACTGTACTTGGCATTTTCAATACCCTGTTGGTAAACATACACGGCAATAACATCGCTCGTTGCCTTGTTCAAATCCGTCTGCAGCAGCCACACCTTTTCAAAACCGACATTCATCAAGCCGCCTGCACTCATAATCAGATTGAGCACCATGATCGAAGTCAATTCCGGGATATCTATATGGAGAATCCGCTGGAACATCGAAGCGCCGTCTACTTTTGCCGCCTCGTAGAGCGAAGTGTCTACATTCGCCAGCGTAGCCATGTACACGATCACACCCCAGCCTGCATCCTGCCAGATGCCGGATGCAATGTAGATCGTGCGGAACGCAGAGGCTTCTGTCAGAAAATCAATCGAAGTGCCTGCAATCAGATTCACCAGACCGCCTGAAGGACTCAGGAAAATTCGTATCATACCGCAAATAACCATCGTTGATATAAAGTGCGGTGCGTAAAGTACCGTCTGCGTCAGTCTCTTAAAACGCTGAAACCGCAGCTGGTTGAGCATCAGCGCCAGAATGATTGGAATCGGAAAGCTCCACAACAGGCTGAAAAAGCTCAACAGGATTGTATTTTTGATCATACGGCCGCATGTCGGCGCCGTGAAAAACCGTTCAAACCATTCCAGCCCCACCCATTCACTTCCCCACATGCCGCGGCTTGCCTTGTAATCACGAAATGCGATCTGAATGCCGTACATTGGTATGTACTTGTAAATGACTGTCAGCACAACGGGAACCAGAAGCATCACGTACAGCTGCCAGTTGTCACGAAGCCGCCGCTGTAATGGCTTTCCCATCATCGCTGGCTTCACCGGAATCGACATCGCTGCAGCTGAATTCTCAGTACTCGATTTCTTGCTCATATTTTCTCTCCTTTCATTATTTAGAAACTGTTCATAAATAATCTGAACTTCTTTATCAGCAGTTCCCTATTAACCAGCAAATCCCTGAACTTATTCATGAAATTCATGAAATTATATCCTTTTATTTCATCTGTTTCATTTTTTATATTTCGTGAAACGTTATTTACTGTTATAGTTACATTATCATTTTCTTTATTTTTAGTCAATAGAATTTTTATAACTTACTGGTTTATTT
>CAMWJQ010000457.1 GCA_947174615.1 uncultured Lachnospiraceae bacterium | reverse complement strand
ATATTGCTGCGTTGTGTCGGGATTGTATGAAGGTTTATCCGGGACTTAGGAGCGCTGGCATCGACATTTTGCTGGAAAAAGGGCATATGCAGCCAAGAATCATTGAAATGAACGCGCAGGGAGATTTGATTTATCAGGATATTTATCGAGATAATGTAATCTATGGTCATCAGGCACGTATGATAAAGGAATGGCAGCAGATGAAATCAGAAAATGATAAAAAGGTGTCAGCGAATGGAATCAGGAATTGTTGAAAACATGGAGAAAATAAAAATGAGTGAAGATACGGTTAGATCAACAGAACAGGAGGTGCCAATTCGTTTGCTTACGCCCTCAAATGAGGAACGGAAGCCGTCGGTGGATATGGCACAGGTAGTCGGGACATCAGATATTTTGTTTGTGTGTCTGGATACACTGCGCTATGATGTGGCAGTGCAGGAGGAGACATCAGGCGGTACGCCTGTGCTGAATCAGTATGGATCGTGGCAGAAGTGTCAGGCGCCGGGAAATTTTACATATCCGTCTCATCATGCGATGTTTGCGGGGTTTCTGCCTTGTCAGTATGATGCGAAAAGTGTGGCGGACAGAGAGCTTTTGTTTTTCCCGAGAGCAATTGGACTTGGGAACAAAACACCAGAGGGTGCATACGCCTTCTCTGGAAGCACGATTATGGAAGGACTTGAAAAGGACGGTTATGATACATGGTGCGTGGGCGGTGTGGCATTTTTTGATAAGCGTTCAGACTTGGGAAAAGTCTTTCCGTCTTATTTTCAAAAAAGCTACTGGAATCCATCCTTTAGCTGTCCTGTGAAGGACAGCACGAAAAATCAAGTAGATTTTATCTTGAAAAAAATATCAAATGCAGATCCGCAAAAGCATATTTTTCTGTATCTGAATGTGGATGCAATCCATTATCCGAATTATTTTTATCTGGATGGCGCTGTCGGAGACAGTGTTCAGAGTCATGCAGCGGCGCTTCGTTATGTCGATCAGGAGCTTGGAAGACTGTTTACAGAGTGGAAGAGACTGAGGGGCAGTACATTTGTAATCTGCTGTTCTGATCATGGTACTTGTTACGGGGAAGATGGCTGTCAGTTTCATGGTGTCAATCATCCTGTTGTAAATACGATTCCCTATAAGCATTTTTTTATATAGAATAAGGATAAAAACAGGAAGGGCGGCATTTATGAATCCTTATATTCAATATATGTACAGCTATCCACATAAGACAGCATATCGTTCTTTGACGGGTGTTTATTTGGATGATTATGTTTCGATACTTGCAGGCAAAGGGCATGGTCTGTATCTTCACATCCCTTTTTGTCAGTCAAAATGTGGTTACTGTAATCTGTTTTCTGTGACTGGTCTGGGGCAGGAAGCAGTGGATCAGTATCTGGATGCAGTTGAACGTCAAAGCAAGCAGTACAGTGAGATTTTAGTGTCTGTTGGGACAGAATTTTCGGAGTTAGTTATTGGTGGGGGAACCCCTTTATTTTTGACGGAAAAACAGCTTGAGCGGATGTTTTATCGTTTGGATTGTTCTTTTCAATTCTGTGAGACGCGCAGCGTGGTGGTGGAGACGGCGCCAAACCAGACAACCAGAGAGAAGCTTCATTTACTAAAACAGTTGGGTGTATCGAGAATCAGCATGGGAATCCAGAGTTTTTCTGACAGAGAGCTTTTGGCGTTGGGAAGGCAGCATCATGCCCAAAAGGCGCGGGAGGCATTGGAGCTTATAAAAAACTATGAGTTTCCCTGTGTCAATGTAGATTTGATTTATGGGATTCCAGGTCAGACAGAGGCAAGTCTGCTGGAATCCCTAAAAGAAGCCTTGAGGTTTGAGCCAGAGGAAATTTTTTTGTATCCGTTATATGTGAAGCATGGGGCACGAATGGAACGTGAAGGAGTTGTTTTGGAACCAGAGGCGGCTTTTGCACAGTATCAGGCGGCGAGTTGTTTTCTGCGTGGCAGTGGGTATCGTCAGGATTCCATGCGTCGGTTTGTGCGACAGGAAACCATGCGAATGTTTTCTGAATGTGGTCTTGGCACTTCGATTGGATTGGGGTGCGGCGGCAGAAGTTATCTGGGAAATCTTCATTTTTGCAGTCCGTATGTTATCACGAGAAGCGACTGTCTTGCGCGGCTTGGAGATTATGAGAATACAACAGATTTTATGGAAATTACCCATGGAATGATACTGTCTGAGGAGGAAATAAAAAGGCGGTATGTTATTCGGCACCTGCTGATTCGTCCTGGACTGGATCGAAACCGATACCAGGAAGTTTTCGACGCCAATGTGCTGGAAGAGTTCTCTGTGCTGCGTGTGTGGGTAGAGCAGGGATATGCCATTTTGGAAGAGAATGGATACATTACACTGACGGAGAAAGGGTTGGGTTTTTCTGACTATCTTGGACCACAATTAATTTCTCCTGCAGTAAATCAAGCAATGCATGAATGGGAGGACATCCATGGATAGACACATGATTCTATATCGAGGAAGTCTCAAGAGCTGTAACTACCACTGTTCCTATTGTCCTTTTTCCAAGCATCCCATGTCGGCAAGGGAGCTTGAGAAGGACAAGATACAATGGTTTTCTTTTATTCGAAGGTTTCAGGAAAAGGCGGAAGTGATGAAAATTGGGGCATTGATGATCGTGCCCTATGGCGAAGCGATGATCCATCCGTGGTATTGGGAAGGACTGGCACAGCTCAGTGCGCTTGCGCAAATTGATGCAGTCGGAATACAGACGAACCTGAGCTTTTCCGTTAATGATTTTACGGATTGTTATGTCAATACAGGCGGGGTGTTTGCGAAATTACGACTATGGGCTACATTTCATCCTGAAATGACATCTGTGTCAGATTTTGCCGCCAAGTGCAGGAAGCTTCGTGATCAAGGCATTCAACTCTGTGCAGGCATTGTCGGTGTGCCGCAGAATCTGGATTTACTGCAGCAGCTTAAACGGGAGCTGGATGGAATTTATCTCTGGGTGAATAAAATGGACGGTCTGCGACGGGGGTATTCGCAGGAGGAGCAGGAAGCATTTCTGGAAATTGATCCATATTTTGAGCGGGAATTGATGCTGCTTCCTGCCAATGCGGCATTGTGTCATGAGAGGTTGTTTGTAG
>CAMWJQ010000456.1 GCA_947174615.1 uncultured Lachnospiraceae bacterium | reverse complement strand
TGTGGATGCTGCTCCGCCCAAAATGAAAGGCAGTTTGTGAGACCTTTTTTGCCCTTATCTAACGTATGGTTCGTAGCATGAAGCACAACATCAAATCCTGCCTCCGCCAAGGCATCGCCCAATTCATACGGCGCATTAAAGCTCGGATATCCTGTAATGCCAAGCGCTTCCCCGCCTATGATAACCTCCTGATTCACCAGTGCGAGATCTGCCTCCTCAACCTCATCTTTTACATTTGCAAAAAGAGCGGTAAAGTCATAGCTGCCATTCTCCTGCACACCGCTCTTTGCCACAGGTGTATGCAGGAGGATATCGCCTACCATGATGAGTGTTACTTCGGACTCATCTTCTGCTGCATGCTCTACCGCTAAAGTCTGCGTTTTTTCACCTGCATCATACTCATCCGTTGTCGCTTTCTCAATCTCTGCGTTCAATCCGTTTTCTTTGACAACTCCTGTCCGGATATCACGATCATCGGATAATGCTTCGTCGTCCGCAATGTCGCTAGATCGCACATCCTCATTCAAAATGCCCCCAGCGAACGATTGCTGCATATCAAAATCTTCCACATTTGCCGTAACTCTGCCGCAGCCATTCATAAACACCACAGCAAGAACCGCACTGACTACGATTGTATTCCATATCTTGTTATTCGATCTTCTCATCTCAATGCACCCTGATTGAAAAACCTTTATAAATGCCAACCGGAACATCCTCCTTAAAAGAATACTGCTCCACCATTACATTTTCTCCAAACTGATATACCATGATTTGCTCCTGCGCTGGGTCCACAATCCTCTAATACTTCTATCTCACAATGATGTTCTTTTGTCTCTTTACTATAGCTGATCCCAACAGCCAGAATCCGCCCTGTATATTTGGCTGTTTCGCCTAACTTTCCTTTCAGGCGAAGGGCATATGCCTTTTCTTTGATTTGACGGATTGCCTCCTCTGGCGTACTATCTATCTTTAATTCAAGAATAATACTATCAAGATTCTTGCGCTCAGGATAAAAAATAAAATCCACAAACCCCTTCCCAGCTTTATCTTCACGCTCTACACAGTACTTATCCCGCGCTGCCAGATAACAAAGGTTGACAACTGCCGACAATTCAGTTTCACTATTGTAGGATAAAATTGGAGATTCTGTATTATGCGCATATTGCAGAATTTCTTCCATCACTTCAACGCTGCCCTCAAGCGTCGCTTTGAGCATCTGCTCTGATTTTCTGGCTAAACGATACACATACCCAAGTGAATCTTTTGTTAACAGCACTTCATTGAACTGATTCATCAATTCCTTATTTGGAATAAAAACTTCCCCATCCTCATAGGTTAGAAGTCCATACACTACCATTGCAGAGTAAATCTGTTCTCTTGTGCGTATTTCCAAAGAAGCTGCTGTGTATTGTCCGATTTCTGCTGCAACGCGTTCTCCCGATGCCATCAAAACAAGGTCGTCCCGAACATCATCTATGTTATCACGCTCTAACACATCCTAGAATTTTCTCGTATCACACACAATAAGATGGTTCATTTGCACCGAAAACAACGATTGCAGTTCACACCCGTCATTTCGGTGCAAACTGCAATCAATTCACACATTTGTGTGATGCACAGTATTTAGGAACCGTTCATATCGAACAAAACCATTCATTACTTCCGCACGAGCAAAGACTTTCCTGTCATTTCTGCCGGCTGCTGCATTCCCATTGTCTCGATCAAGGTAGGAACGATATCTGCAAGACAACCGCCCTCTCTCAATGTATATGCGGGATCATAATTGACAAGAATGAACGGAACTGGATTCGTGGTGTGGGCTGTAAACGGAGCGCCTGTCTCGTAGTCAACAAGCTGTTCTGCATTGCCGTGGTCTGCGCAGATAAACATGGTACCGTTCACTTCGAGGATGGCGTCAACTGCCTTTCCTACACACTCATCGACTGCCTCCACTGCCTTGATTGCAGCCTCCTCGACACCTGTGTGCCCAACCATGTCAGGATTTGCAAAGTTGATAATGATCACATCATATTTGCCGGACCTGATCGCCTCCGTCAGTTTGTCGCATACCGTGTAGGCACTCATCTCCGGTTTCTGATCATATGTTGCGACCTCCTTCGGAGAAGGCACAAGCACTCTGTCCTCACCCTTGTTTGGCTCTTCTACACCGCCGTTGAAAAAGAAGGTAACATGGGCGTACTTCTCTGTCTCAGCGATTCTTGCCTGTGTCATATTGTTTGCTGCAAGCCACTCGCCGAATGTATTCGTCACTGCAATCTTATGGAATGCAACTGTCTTATTCGGAATTGTCGGGTCATAATCGGAAAAGCAGACATATTTCACATCAAGCCGCTTCCTGTCAAATCCCTTGAAATCATCATCACAGAACGCACGGGTAATCTCCCTTGCGCGATCTGGTCTGAAATTAAAGAAGATGATCGAATCACCGTCCTTGATCGTCGCGATCGCTTTTCCATCCTCTGCCACAACCGTCGGAAGTACAAACTCATCTGTCTTGTCATTGTCATAAGACTGCTGTATGCCAGCCGGACCAGACGGCGCCTGTTCGCCCTTTCCCTCTGTCATCGCCTCATAAGCCTTCTGAACACGGTCATAGTTGTTATCTCTGTCCATCGCGTAATAGCGTCCCATCACAGATGCGATCCTGCCGACACCAATCTCTGCCATCTTCGCCTCAAGCTCCTCCGCAAAGCCTTTTCCTGATGCGGGAGGTGTATCACGTCCGTCGAGGAAGCAATGCACATAGACATCTGACAGTCCATTTCTCTTTGCGAGCTCTAACAACCCATACAAATGTGTATTGTGACTGTGCACACCGCCGTCTGACAAAAGACCAAACAGATGAAGCGCTGAGTTCTTTGCCTTACAGTTCTCAACTGCCTCCACCAAAGCCGGATTTTCAAAGAATGTGCCATCCTGAATTTCCTTGGTAATCCTTGTAAGCTCCTGATAGACAATCCTGCCGGCACCCATATTCAAATGCCCTACCTCAGAATTTCCCATCTGCCCGTCAGGAAGTCCCACTGCCATGCCGCTCGCATTTCCCTTCACAAACGGATACTCCTTCATCAGCCTGTCCATCACAGGTGTCTTGCCGAGCGATACAGCAT